>CALMUC010000057.1 GCA_937872845.1 uncultured Lachnospiraceae bacterium
GTGCAAGTGCTGTACCTATTATTGTATCTATTACACCAGCCATTTTTTTATCTGTACCATTAAAAATTGCAAATACTGATTCGCCAAATGAATATGCATCTATAAAATTTGTAGTAACACATGATAGAACTATGATCATAAGTCCGGCTACACCAAGACCGGCTGCTGTCATGATTTTATCAATTCTCACTTCATGTGTAAAACATGCCGCACCGAGTCCGATCAAATACATCCAGCTGCCGGCAAGAGAATATGTCACTGACGATGCAATAGCTGTGCATCTTGGTTTTGCTGCCTTTGAAGTATAATCACTTATCATTGGAAGCCATGAAAGAGACATTGCTATTGAAAGTTCAAATCCCTGGCCAAATGTAATCTTACTATTTTCATTTTTCTGGACTGTTGCAATTTTATTTATTACATCTACAAATTTTGCACCATCAAAAAATATCACCTTGCACAACATAATTGTCAAAATAAGAAGTGCACTCATAGCAATAATATTTAAAATATTCAATATCTTAAGACTCAGCATAACCCATATTACTGTCAATACTCCAATTACAAGGCACCAGATCCATCTTCCATTTGCATATATTCCATTTGCAGAAACTGCACCATCATAAATAAGAATCCCCTGCCATCCAATCAGCTGCGCAACATTAAGTACTGCAAAGAATCTGCTGCCACTTTTACCAAATGAAATTCCAACAGATTCCATCGAATTTTTTCTTTCTGTTCCTCCAATAAGTCCCTGCAATATCAGAAGAATACATCCTGCCAGGTGTCCTGACAATATTGCAATACTTCCTCTCAGCATTCCAAGTGATGCAAGTTGAGTTCCGGTCAATATTTCTGCTATTGACACTGCACATCCAAACCAGATCATAGAATTAGAAAAAGCTGATGTTCCTTTTAATTCTGTTGTCTTTATTATGTCCTTATGATCAGTCATTTTTTTCTTTATCTGCATTCCTTCCTGAGTACCAGCTGCTCTCGTCTAATGTATAAAGTTCAAATCTCATGCCAGGTTGAATATTTTTATGAAAAATAAGAGCAAAGTAAATTTATCAGCTCCATATAAACCATATAAAAATATATCCGGCTGTTACAGCCACAAGCGTAAATGGCACAGATATTTTCATAAAATCTTTTGTCGATACTTCAAAATTATTTTTCTTTAATATCCCATTTGCTGTTATATTTGCACTTGCGCCTATAGGTGTAAGGTTGCCTCCAAGAGTTGCGCCTGACAATAATCCAAAATAGAGCACATATGGTTCGATATTCATAATTGATGCTATTCCCTGAATAACTGGCAGCATTGCTGAAACATATGGAATATTATCAATAAATGCAGATATCGCAACAGACGCCCATACTATCAATGTATAAAGCAGGAACAGATTATTTCCACCTATTTTTACAAAAAATCTTGATATATCCGTTATTATTCCCACATTTGCAATTCCTGCTACAACGATAAAGAGCGATGCCAGAAGCAGAAGAGTTTTATAATCAACTTCTTTTAATGCGGTTTTAAACTGTTTCATACTGTGTTCTTTCAAAACTCCATGTATAACAATTATAACTGCATAAATCATGCATACCACACCATTTATACATTTCGGTTTTTGCGGAATGAAAGAAATTGCAATAAGAGTAAGTATTGTAAGCAAAAGTATAATAGTCGGAAGATATCCTTTAACTTTTGTTTCTTTACTGCTTATAATGGGTTCTTTCATTTTTCTGAATAAAAACATCATAACAGGTATTGTACATACACATCCTATCTCAACAGCCCAGAAAATTCCCGGTTTTCCGTTCATAACAAAAAAATCAAGAAAATTCATATGAGCATAGGCTCCAAGCATAATAGATGTTGTATCTCCAACAAGTGTTGCAGCTCCCTGCAAATTGGATGAAACAGCAATAGATATAACCATAGGAACCGGTGATACATTTAATTTTTTTGAAATTGCAATTGCAACAGGAACTACCATAAGAACTGTAGCAACATTATCAATAAATGCTGATATTATTCCTGCAAATAGTGACAGGTAAATTGTAACCATCATTAAATTTTTCGATTTATCAAGAAGGAAATCTGCAATTTTCATAGGCATAAGAGATGCACTGAAATATGACACAATGAGCATCATACCCATAATCATTAAGATTACATTAAAATCAACAACAGAAAAAAAAGTCATCACAGGTACCACTCCTGAAACCAAAAAAAGCACAGCGCCTGCAAGTGCTGCATATACACGAATATTTTGCTTTAAAATCATCAATCCGTAAACAAGAACAAAAACTACAAGTGCAAATATCTTCATCTTCCCTCTCCAAATTCATGAAAATGGGTTTAAAGAAAAAATACATTCTTTAAACCCATACACTGCTCTTTTTTAATATAATATATTCTTAACTTATAAATATTTTTTATGCTTCATCAGTACGAATCAGATATAATTTTTTCAAATGCATCAAATATTCAGAAATTCCATCAAATGCAAATGTAAGTCCGACTGAAACAAAAAGCATTGAAATATTTCCATCTGGGAAGAATTTTCCAAAAAGTTCTGACATTTTTTTTATTTCATCAATGTCTTCTGTCTTTTCATACTTTTTCAGATGTTCACCAAATTCACGGATAATCGGATAATATCCACGGTCAGCTCTGACTGCACGAACGTCCGTGATGATTCCGTAATAATATTTAATTCCCTCTGTATAAGCCTTTCTTTCATCATAATCATATGTTTCTTTTGCCTTTTTTATATCAAAAAGCTCTGATGTTCCATTGTTTCTGACTGATAAAATATCATTTACTTCCGCCATAATTATATCCCTCCGGTTTCTCATTTGATTTATTTTATATAAAATAAAGCCATGAATATACCACTTATTTTACGATATTGTAATGAGAGTTTCAAGGAAAGAAAAGCATTGACAGAAATAACAGAATTATATTTCATCTTTTACATTTTCTTTGGTTTTCCACTTCACTGAAAGAAGTGAAACAACAAGTGAAACTCCCATTCCTATCAGCGAAAAATTGGAATGTATAAACTCCGGAAGTTTTAACATATCAAGCACAAATGGAAAATATGCCCCACAAAGTCCAAAAGCTCCTCCTAAAATCACAGCAAGCAGCCATATGCCCTTATGAAGTGGTCTCTTATTATATACAAGGATTGAAATAAGCAGCGGGAATATAACTCCTGGTGTGTAAACTGAATATGCTCCACTCAGTATGCTGATTATATCTCCATTTCCTGCAAGAGCAAATATCAACGCAAGTATTCCTATCACAACAACAGTTATCCTTATATATGAAACTTTATCTTTTCTAAGTATATTTTTTACAAATATTGATGATGCATTAATTATGCATGTATCTATTGATGATAGCAGTGCAGAAATAAGTCCTATCATAAGAAGAACTGCAATAGGTTTAGGAATAACATCTGACATAAGATACATAAGTACATGTGTACTGCCATCCTTCACACCTGCATCTGCAATATTTACATGTGCCCACATACCTATCATTACAATCAATATTGCATAAAAGAAAAGTGATATACCACTGATCCTTGCAGATTTTTTTGCCGTTCTTTCATTTCCTGATACAAGGTTTCTTGACATAATATCAGGTCCAAGAAAATAAACTCCTCCAATTATAAAGAACTGTGTAACAAGACTTATAGGTCGGTATTTTTCATTTACAAGTGAAAAATCATACGTTCCTGATGTACCTGCTTTTGCCGCAAAAAAATAAAGATAAATAAATGTTGCAATTACACTGATTCCAATAATGATAAATTGAATTATATCCGTTTTTATTACGGAAATCTGTCCGCCGACTGTTGTATATAAGATTACAGAAATAGCTATTATTATAAAAATAATTTTAGAATTTTTTCCAAGCAGAAATGTTACTAGTCCATTCATTGCAACAAGCTGACCCGCAATAACACCAACCCACGCAATTACAATTATAATACCGAGTGCAATCTCTGCTGCTTTATTTACAGTGATTCCGGCTACAGATGGAAGTGTATCTGCATTAAGGCTTCTTACTTTTTTTGATATAAATATCGACTGAAGTATAAGTCCAAGCGATCCAAACCACAGCCACCATACTGCAGGAAATCCGATTTGTTCTGTTGTATCTGCTATCCCGATTGTAGTAGACGCACCAATTACTGTAGCAAGAATTGACATTATAACAGGAAATGATTTCTGTTTCTTTCCTGCTACTGCAAAGTCATTAAATGTTTTTGCCTTCTTTATATCAAATATCCCCATTATCACGAGAATTGAAAGATAAATAAACAGAAGAACAATAAAAAAAGTATTCATAAAAAAACCTCCCATATCGTTTTTACTTGGATATAATACGACATGGGAGTGTCATTGTCAACCTTATATATTTGATGAGGTTGACAATTGTTTTATATATTCATTTATATAAAGCTAACAACTCTTACATGTTTGACAATCGTTTACTGATCAGAGTCATCCGGAACATAGTCTATATCTGATTCATCCGATGCATTTATACTTTCAGAATCTTCAAGTATTTCTTCTTTGCGCAGCGTCTTTAAATCAGAGCCGTTGAATACATAGTCTTTTTCAGGAAGAAATGCATTCATAATAATTCCTGTAAGTGAACCTACCGCAAGTCCTGAAAGTGAGATCACAAATTTTCCACATGGAATATCTATAGAACCAGCTGTACTGTATGTAACACCTATTGACAAAACAAGAATAATTGCAGCTATTATAACATTTCTTACCTTACCGAAATCAACTTGATTTTCAACAACATTTCTCACACCTATTGCCGATATCATTCCATAAAGAACAAGTGATATACCACCCATAACCGGGGTTGGTATTGCAGAAATACATGCAGCAAGTTTTGGTGAAAATGAAAATAACACTGCAAACCCGGCTGCTATACGTATAACTCGCGGATCATACACCCTTGAAAGTGTAAGAACACCCGTATTCTCTCCATATGTTGTGTTTGCCGGAGCTCCAAAAAGTGAAGCAACTATAGTTGCAAGTCCATCACCTGTAAGTGTTCTGTGAAGACCGGGATCTTCAAGAAAATTACGGTGAACCGTTGATGAAATTGCCGAAATATCTCCTATATGTTCTACAATTGTTGCAAGTGCAATAGGAACAATTGTAATTACTGATGTTATAAGAAGCTTACTGTCTGTATTTGTAAAAATTGAAAATACTGTATCTTCATAATGAACAGGTATTCCCACCCATGGAGCATCTTTAATTGCATTAATACCTTCTGTCGAGAATAATCTTAGATTTTCAGAACCTAATATTGTAATATATTCTGCACCATCGGCACCTGTAATTGTTTTTCCAAAAATCACTGCAAGAACAACTGCTACAGCAACAGAACCTATAACTCCAATAATAATTGGTATTATCTTTATCATACCTTTTCCTGAAACATTACATATTACTACAATAAGTATTGCTATAACCGCAACGAGCCAGTCTGTTGAGCAGTTATCAACCGCTGATTTTGAAAGTGTAAGTCCTATTGCAATAATAATAGGTCCTGTTACAATCGGAGGAAAGAAATTCATGACACGGTTAACACCAAATATCTTAATAAGTGCAGCCAGTATAAGATATACAAAACCTGCACATGCCACTCCAAAGCATGCATAT
Organism: uncultured Lachnospiraceae bacterium; assembly: GCA_937872845.1. Taxonomy (GTDB): domain Bacteria; phylum Bacillota; class Clostridia; order Lachnospirales; family Lachnospiraceae; genus Eubacterium_Q. The sequence continues at coordinate 5,716 of CALMUC010000057.1, forward strand.
GGCAGTGCATTAACCCCTTTAGGTGCTGCGGCTGATATCGCTGCATATCCTGCAATGAATGCAAATGACGACCCAAGAAATGCAGGCACCTTCCATTTGGAAATCCAATGGAAAAGCAGTGTTCCAAGTCCGGCGAATAAAAGTGTCACCTGAACAGGAAGCCCTGTGAGTGCCGGTACAAGAACAGTTGCTCCAAACATCGCAAACATATGCTGAATTCCCAGAATAAGCATTCTTGGCACTCCCAGTTTTCTGGCATCATATACTTCTTTTATTTCTTCCTTTGACTTTGCCATAAATATTCCCTCCATACATTTATTATAATTATAACCTTTTCAATTTTCATTCATACTGTTAAATTTGTCAATTGACTTTTACGTTTTATATAGTGTTGACGAAGTTCTTTTGCGTGGTAAAATTAAGAAAGATTTAACATCGAATAATTTTTATGGAGTATCTTTCTCCAGATAGGAGTTTCTATGAATTACAAGAATTATGATAATGTTTATGTTATGGATCATCCTCTGATCAAACACAAAATCTCACTTCTTCGCAACAAAGATACCGGCACTCAGGAATTTCGCAGCCTTGTCGAAGAAATTGCAACTCTGGAAGGTTTTGTTGCACTTCGTGATCTGCCGCTCAAAGATGTTGAAGTTGAAACACCAATTGAAAAATGTATGACACCTATGATTGATGGAAAAAAGCTTGCAATCGTTCCTATTCTTCGTGCAGGGCTCGGAATGGTAAACGGAATTCATTCACTCGTTCCTTCTGCCAAAGTCGGTCATATCGGTCTTTACAGAGATCCTGAAACACATGAGCCACATGAATACTATTGCAAACTTCCTGATCCGATTGAGCAGCGTCTTATAGTTGTTCTTGATCCTATGCTTGCAACCGGCGGTTCTGGATGTGCTGCATTAGATTTTATTAAACAACATGGTGGAAATCACATTAAATTCATGTGTATCATTGCTGCACCTGAGGGAATTGAAAAATTACACAAATCTCATCCTGATGTTGAAATATATGTAGGAAATGTAGACCGCTGTCTCAATGAAAATGCATACATAATGCCTGGACTTGGAGATGCCGGTGATCGTATTTTCGGTACAAAATAACTAAAACTATAATTTTATAAACAAATAACCGTATTGGAACTGCAGCTCAAATTAATTTTTGAGTTTATACAATTCTGATACGGCTATTTTTATATTTCTTATTTCACTTTTTATATTTCTTGTTTTTGCTGTTATACCTTATAGTTTTCAGATATGCCAGGCAAATTCTTCCATCTCATCATAAAGTTTTCCAAGCATTTCTTCTGAAAGTTCAGTTTCATTCAATATTGTGTACCGATCAATTCTGGTTGCTGATGCGGTCTGCCATGCTCCGATAAATATTTCCTTTGTTATATTCCATGATGATGGTTTTACTGGCAGATGATACATATCTATTACATTTTTTATTTTTTCGACATTTCTTTTTTGAAACTTAACTGCCCCATAACTCCCGATTGCAACAGCAATACCATGCGGGACTGAAACCTGTTCACTGAAATTCTCCTCGAGTGCATGACAAAACAAATGCTCAGAACCAGAACTTGGTCTTGATGAACCGGCAATTTCCATCGCAAGTCCACCCATAACAAGATCTTGTGTAAGTCTTTTTATAAAATCGACGCTCATCAGCTCTGTCTGATTATTATAGCAAATAGAATTGAATGCCATCTTGGATATCATATATGCAAAATCATTAACTTTTGATTTTCCCCTTTGATATGCTATCTTCCAATCGTTTAACGCTGTATATTTACTTACTGTATCACCAATTCCACTAAGCAGCTGTCTTGGCGGCGCACTCATTATTACATCAGCATCAACAAGAATTGCATCTGGTATTGTGCATCTGAAAGTTTTCCGTGCCTTACCTGTTGTTCCAAGAACAGCAACAGGTGATGCAAGACTATCATTACTGAGCGTTGTTGGAAGTGAAATAAGAGTTGCTTTGCTTACAAATGCTGCAAATTTTGCAAGATCAAGCACTGTGCCTCCACCAAATCCAATTACCGTTTCAATATCATCCATTGTTATCTTTTTTGCAAGAGCAACCGCATTATCATAAGATGCATTTTCTATGAGATAAAGATCACATTTATTAAATTCCGACCGTATTTTTTCTATCCTTGATGAGAATATATCATTCAGATTTTTTTCAGTAACCAAAAGTGTTTTTTTTCTTATTAGTCCATGTATCTCATCTTCCATAACTTCTGGAATTCTGTCAAATATTCCTGACTGAACTATTAAGTGACATGGCAAATGAAATGAATTCATATATAATTCCTCCTCATTTTTTTTTATTTTTTGATTTATTTATAATCAAAACAATAATACCTATGATCAACATTCCAGTTAAAGCTCCGGAACTGTCAATCATAACATCTTTTACTCTGCCTGCACGCCCACCTACAAATAATTGATGTATCTCATCTGTTGCTGCATATAATGTGGCGGTTCCCCATGCAAGCATCTGACTTAATATTTTCTTTCTTATTTTTGCGTCTGCAAAAGTTCCAAACAGACATATCGAAAGTATCATATATTCTGTAGCATGAGCTGTTTTTCTTACCGGATAATCAATTTTAAGTGCAAATTCATATTGTTCATCTTTAGGTAATTCATCAAAGTTTTTTATCGTTATTCTCCCAATTTCCATTCCTACTACCGTGCTGTCTTTTGTCG
>CALMUC010000058.1 GCA_937872845.1 uncultured Lachnospiraceae bacterium
ATTTACTCTTATCAAAAATCCCTTCGATCAATGCAAAATCAAGTTTATTTTCACGAAGTTCTGAAATTAGTTCTTCAGTATTATCTATTTGGAGTCTCAGACTGCGACTGCCGTCTGCAAGATATTGTTCAACCGCCCCAGGTATCACATAATCTCCAATTGTTTTTGTCGCTCCCACATGTAATGTCTTTATTCTATTCCTCTCAAGTTCCTCTTTCAAGTCACCGTAATTATGGCGCAGGGAAATGATATAATTCTGAAGTATGTCGGCATCAGATGTTTTTTTCAGAAAATGGTGGTCATATATAAAAAACTTTGTGCTGAATTCGTCTTCCAGCGACTGAATCTGCCGCGTAACTGCCGGCTGTGTAAGGTGCATCTCCTCTGCTGTTTTCCTGTAATTCATAAGTTCACAAAGTGTCAGAAATGTTCCATATCTTATATCCATAAGTCCTCCCGAATTATTATTTCTTACATATTTTTGTTATTTATGTTTTCTGTCAGGTTTATCTGTTTATGATGATTTTTTATTATCAGTTGATAACATCTTATGATTTGAATTTATCATTATATGTATTTAAAATCAATCTCAGACGTCAGATAAGTTCCATCTATGCAGCATGACAGCTGTGCAATTAATTTTATTTAATTATATTTTACTATATCAAGGAGATTCAAAATGAATAAAATCAAAGAAAAGTTTCCCGGATTTTTTATCTGCCTGCTGATTTCAATCCCTGCTTTTTTCGCAGGAAAGCTGATTCCGACCATTGGAGGTCCTGTTATTTCTATAATTCTCGGAATGATAATTACATTAATTTGGAAGGATAAAGGTAAGTTTAAAGCGGGAATAACGTTTACATCTAAAATTATACTTCAGGCTGCTGTCGTACTTCTTGGTTTTGGTCTTAATCTTAATATTATACTTAAAACAGGCAGGCAATCACTGCCTATAATTATATGCACGATTTCGACTTCACTTCTGCTTGCTTTTCTCATGCAGAAAGTTCTTAAAATTCACGGAAATACTGCCACGCTTGTCGGTGTCGGTTCTTCTATATGCGGCGGCTCTGCAATTGCGGCTACTGCCCCTGTGATTGAAGCTGATGATGACGAAGTTGCCCAGGCTATTTCTGTTATTTTCTTTTTTAATGTACTTGCTGCAATATTTTTCCCTGCATTTGGACATGCTATCGGAATGAGTACAACAACAGGTGAGACATTTGGAATATTTGCCGGAACTGCTGTGAATGATACTTCTTCCGTCACTGCTGCCGCTTCAACATGGGACAGCATGTTCCATCTTGGCACTCAGACGTTGGATAAAGCTGTAACTGTAAAATTGACGCGTACTCTTGCTATTATCCCTATTACGCTTTTTCTTGCTGTTTACACTGCAAAGAAAAAAGGCAGCAGCCATGCTGAAGGTTCTTCCTTCAAGCTCAGCCGTGCCTTTCCTATGTTTATTCTGTATTTTATAATTGCATCTGTAATAACAACACTTGCCGTAAGTTCGGGAGTTAATGTATCATTTTTCAATCCGCTTAAAGAACTGAGTAAATTTTTCATTATCATGGCTATGTCGGCCATAGGACTTAACAGCAATATTGTCAATCTTATAAAAACCGGTGGAAAACCGCTTATTCTGGGTGCAGTTTGCTGGATTGGAATTACATCTGTAAGCTTGCTGCTTCAGCATGTTATGGGAATCTGGTAATTCATCAGATTTTCGTTTTACATTTTTCAAAATACACCGGAATCAAATCTTGATCTTATCAAATAATTTAGTCAGATTGCGCATAAGTGACTCCTGTGCAATTGCAAATACAACTGCAAGCATCGTACACTGATATGAAATATCGCTTATTGAGAACAGTGAAGATGCAAATACTGCACTCAGGAAAAGTCCAACTATACAAAGTATGAATATTGCACGCCTGTACATATTAAGCGGAGCACTGAGCTGATGAAGAATCATAAATCCGACTATTGACAGCAGGAATGTACTGGCAACTCCAACATCCGATGCTGATATTGAAAATACTTTTCCAAAAACCACCAGTGCTGCAATAGCTGCGAATGATGTAAGTGCTGCCGGCAAAGATCTGAGAAGAGTGCGTTTTAAAAATCTTCCCTGCTGTTTTTTCTCATTTACCTCAATTGCCAGAAGGAATGCCGGTATTCCGATATTGAACATAGATACCAGAGATATCTGTGACGGATGAAGCGGATAGGTAAACGCATTTATAATAGAAAATACTGCCAGCAAAAGTGAAAATATGTTCTTATAAAGGAAAAGTGTTGCCGAACGTGTAATGTTGTTTATATCTCTACGTCCTTCTGCGATAATTTCCTTCATGTGTGAAAAATCCGAGTCAAGAAGCACTACCTGTGCAGCCTGCATTGCAGCATCGCTTCCGGCTCCCATTGCAATTGAGCAGTCTGCTTCTTTCATGGCAAGGATATCATTTACACCGTCTCCTGTCATTGCAACCCGCTGGCCTTCTGCTTTAAGTGCATTTACAATCTGCTTTTTCTGTTCAGGTTTTACCCTTCCAAAAACAGTGTATTTTTTTACTGCCTCTTTTATGTCGTCTTCTGTTTTGAGTTCAGCTGCATCAATATATTTATCAGCATTCAAAATATTGACCTTCTCGGCAATTGAACTTACAGTAAGAGGATTATCACCTGAAATGACAAGCACTTTTACTTCCTGCTCTGCCAGATATCTGAATGTTTCTTCTACGTTCTGACGAAGTTCATTTTCCAGACTTATGAACAGCAATGGCTCGAATTCTTCTTCGTTCTTTACTCCGAAAGTAAGAACTCGTTCTCCCATACTTGTACATTCAGTTACAGCCGGAAGATGCTTCTGCATTTTTTCAGAACTGATTATAAATTCAGGTGCCCCAAGTCTGTATGTACTGCCCATATAATTTATTTCGGAATATTTTAACTTTGATGAAAATGGAACGACTTTCGCATCCTCCCATTTGATTCCATTTGGGAAATATGCATCAAGTGCTTTTGAAGTGATATTTTTGTCATCAGATGTTTTCAGATAAGAACTGAGCAGATGTATTGACTTTTCTTTATCTTCATCTGAGATTCCGTCGGGCGTAAAAACCTTTGTTACACGCATATTATTTGTTGTAATTGTTCCTGTTTTATCAACACAGAGTGTATCAACTCTTGCAAGTGTTTCTGTGCTTTTCATGTCATGAAGAAGCACATGAGATTTAGCAAGCCTTGCCGCTGACAGTGCCAGAGCCAGTGTGACAAGCAGATAAAGCCCTTCCGGTATCATTCCGATAACAGCTGCTACCATTGATACGACTGCAGTATGAAATGATTGGCCATTTACTGCCATACTTTGAATCATAAGTATAGCTCCAATAGGGATTATAAGAATTCCTACTGTTTTTACAATCAGATCTATATCGTGAATCATTTCTGACTGTTTTTCCTTGATTTCCTTTGCATCTCGCGTAAGTTTAGATATGTATGAATCTTCTCCTACCTTAACAAGTCGGGCATGACAGCTGCCGGAGACTGCAAAACTCCCGGACATCAGGCTCATTCCCGGTGTTTTTTCTATTTCATCAGACTCGCCTGTAAGAAGGGATTCATTTACCATTAATCTGCCTTCCGTTAAATCCGCATCTGCCGGAATCTGCTGTCCGCCTTCCAGATGAATCAGATCACCTTTCTGCAGTTCGTCTATTGTGACAGTCTTTTTATTTCCATCACGGTTTACAATATAACTTGCCTGAGAGATGAGTGTCAGTTTATCAAGTACTTTCTTAGCCCGGATCTGCTGAATAATCCCAATAAGCACATTTGCAATTATTGCCGGAAGAAATGTAAGACTTTTATAAGAACCTGCGATTATCAGAAGAATCGTAAGCGCAAGAAATATAGCATTAAAATATGTAAATAAGTTCTTAAAAATTATGTCACGTATGCTGTTCTTTTCAGACCTTTTCAAATAAAAATCTCCTTATAAATTGTGTATTCCATAATGAGTTTCAAACATTCAAAATCTTATAAAAATTTTAATTTTCAAATAAAGGGGTTGAGAAATATCTTTCTGCGGTATCAGGCAATATTGTAACTACCGTTTTTCCTCTTCCAAGTTTTTTTGCAAGCCTTACAGCTGCCGCAACATTTGTTCCACTTGAAATCCCACACATCAGCCCTTCTTCATATGCCAGTTTTTTTGCTGTATCAAGTGCTTCTTCATCTGAAATAATTGCTATATCATCATAAATATCCCGGTTAAGAACTGCCGGAATCACTCCATCTCCTATTCCCATCTGAATATGTGTACCAACTGTCCCACCGGCAAGGATTGCCGCATTTTCCGGTTCTACCGCCCATATTTCCAGCTGTGGATTAACCGCCTTTAATGTTTCACCTATTCCTGTAATTGTTCCGCCTGTCCCTATTCCTGAACAAAATCCATCAATCGGTCCTGCCACCTGTTCCAGTATTTCAAGTCCGGTATGATGCCTGTGTACCATAGGATTTGCTTCATTTTCAAATTGCTGCGGCACATAAACCAGAGGATTTGCTTCCTTCATTTTATCCGCAGTTTTCACACATTCATCAATACAATCACCTATGTTACCTGCATCGTGAATTAAAATCACCTCTGCTCCATAGTGTTCAACAAGCATTCTTCTCTCACGGCTCACTGAATCAGGCATTATTATGATTGTCTTATATCCCTTCACTGCACCGACCAACGCAAGTCCAATACCCTGATTTCCGCTTGTAGGTTCAACAATAATCGAATCTTTGGTAAGCAGTCCGTCTTTCTCAGCTTTTAAGATCATATTAAAAGCTGTTCTGGTCTTTATTGAGCCTCCGACATTCAAACCTTCAAATTTCACAAGAACTCTTGCCCCGTCCGGATCCGGGATTTTATTA
>CALMUC010000059.1 GCA_937872845.1 uncultured Lachnospiraceae bacterium
CCTTACGATCATTCACAAGGCCGCATCCTACCAATATCTTCATATAATAGGATAAAGTTGGCTGGGTAATTTCAAATCTTTCCAAAAGTTTACACCCGCACTTTTCTCCATCCGACAGCATCTGTACAATTTCCAGCCGGTTCGCATCGCCCAAAGCCTTGCATATCAAAGCCACATCCATTGCATTCATATTGACACCTCACATTGATCATTGTCTATGTTCAATATAATATATACATAGATATTTGCCAATGTATGTGTTTTAAAAAAGAGAATCAAGTTTTTGATTCTCTTCATACATTCATTATAGCTTTTATCATCCATTTTATTTGCCCCAAACAGCCGCTGCATTCGACCTTACAAGCAGTTCTTCCACAGGCAGACCAATCGGACAAATATCATGACAAGATAACGACTTCCCGCATCCCTCAAAATATTTCTTCTTATATTCAGCAGAAATCTCATTCAAATGAGTGCTTTCCTGTTCTTCATTCAGAATCCGAAATGCGTTGACTGCAGCAACAGCGCCTGCGAAAGTCCCATTTGCAGAGAAGTTAGGACACACTTCAAGGCAGCAGCCACACATCAGACAGCGTGCCGACTGGTATCTCGGTTCATGTGTCCACGGATTCATATAAGCTTCACTTTCAAGCCAAAGGTTCAGTTTTTTCAAATTTTCAAACAGATTTGACCGGTCAACGATCAAATCTCTTACAAGCGGAAATTTGCTTAAAGGTTCCAAGGTGATTGTAGAACCTTTTAACGTATGTAGAAATGTAGAGCATGCCAGCCTCGGACGTTCGTTAATCAGCATGGCGCAAGCCCCACATTTTCGCACCATACAGCTACATTCCCAGCTGATGGGAGTAACTATATTTCCTGAGTTATCTTTCAAAGGGGTTCTACTGTTCAATTCCTTTAGAACAGTGGCAACAGAGCTGTTTTTGCTTCCGTCAAACTCAAATTCCTGCCAATAACTGTCTGATTTCTGACTCTCCTGCCGCCTGATTCTTATTTTATATACCAAGTGAATCACCGCCTTTCTGGAACAGGTACAAAGGAAATCTGTATCTGCTTTCCATCAAATCTGGCTACCGTTGTTTTAAGGTAATCATCGTCATTGCTCTTCGGATAATCCTCCCGCCAGTGTGCACCACGGCTTTCTTTTCTTGCAAGAGCACTCTTTAGAACTGCCATGCCAAGCAATGGAAGATTTCCTGTCAGCGCTTGTACCGTTTGAATCCCATTTAACAACGTATTCTCATTTCTGACAACGCCCATAGTCTCCTGCATCACTTTGTTTAATTGCTTTATTTCTGAAATTTGAGACGCTGGTGGAAAATCTATCTGTGTCGCACAAGATAGATCTACTACATCTGCCTGTTCGCATGCTGATTTTGCCGCAACACGTCCTCCGTATAACGCTCCTAACAGAGAATTTCCACCAAGACGGTTGGCACCATGATATTGGGCACAGCATTCTCCGGCAGCGTAAAGATTCTGAATCGGCGTTCTGTGCTGCTCATCCACCAGAATACCTCCCATAAAATAGTGAATTCCCGGTAAAACAGACACCGGTTCCTTTCGTATATCTTTATGCAGATAGGTCATACAATCGTCTGCCAGACCAGATAGCTTATTTGAAATAATCTCCTCCGATATTTCCGTCATGTCAAGAAATACCTCTGATTCATGGCTGACCTTCCATATCTCTCTGGCGGTAATATCTCGTGGCATCAGATTTCCAAGCTCCGGGTATTTTTCCTCCATGAAATACCATTGTTTTCCATCTTTCATGGCAAACAACCTGCCACCTTCCCCTCTGGCCGCCTCGCTGATGAGCATGCGTTTTCCACCACATTTCACAGTTGTCGGATGATACTGGATCATCTCGCCATTTGCCAGAGGAACACCAAGCCGGAACAATTCTGCGGTGACTTCTCCTGTATTGCTCAGCGAACCCGTTGTATTTCCAAACAATCCGTGCATACCACCGGTGGCAACAATAACCGCATCCCCCGGTAATTCCACAGTCTCCTGACTGTATTCATCCCTGATTACGCAGCCACAACAAATATTGCCACACAGACGAAGTGTTAGGAAAGAATGATGGCTGAACCGTTCTACCATACCAGATGCTTCTTTCCTGCGAACAGCGTCTATCATAGCTGTCATGATCTGCTTCCCGGTATCGCTCTGTGCAAAAGCAGTCCGTTTCTTTTTCTGCCCGCCAAAATTCCGCAGATCCACATCATCATAGCCACTCATGTTAAATTTAACTCCAAGTTTTAGCAGCCAGTGCACCAGCTCCGGTGCTGCCTGTGTCATTCCCCAAACTGCATTTGGATCTGCCAGACCACATGCTGCCTTTATTGTATCTGTAAAATGTTCTTCGGGACTGTCGTTTTCATCTTTTGTATTCAAAGCTGCGTTGATACCGCCCTCCGCCATAACAGACTGTGCCCGCTCTGACGGAAGGGAGGAAACCAGTTTTACATTGCATCCATTTTCCGCTGCCTGCAAAGCCGCTGAAAGTCCTGCCAGTCCAGCACCTATAATAATAATTGTCTTACTCATAGATATTGCCACCCAATATAATAGAAAATAACTGCGCCCGCTATAAACAGAAGGAGCACCGAAAGAATCAAATAAATATCACCCCTTCGTTCTTTATAACTGATGATTCCCAGCGATACGAGCAATGGGCGGATATTGATAAAAATATGAACAAAGATTGCCGCCACGAACAAAAGCTGAGTTACCATCTTTACCGTTGTAAAAGGGAACAAAATATATGTCCCATTCTGCACCTTTCCAAACAAGCCAATATGGAATAACAGCAGAATCAGTATTGCCATCCCACTGGCTCGTCTCGCCCAAAATATGACGTTTTGTTTCAGATACATTTTTCCTGATTGCTTCGCTGTCTGTAAACTCTGAACTGTCAGGATGACACCAATCACCGTATGCACAACAAGAATACCAACACCAATCCATGCAAGAAGTTTCCCTGCACTACTTCCAACTCCGTTCAGCATAAAGCTGCCCATGATTCCATGAATCATAAAAATGAGAAGCATTAAAACAGACAAAATCGTATTCCATTTTCTCATAAATTCCCGCTCACCTCATTTCTTCGCTGTCCATGATCATATAGTCCATCTGTGTTAGCGTTGTAACGTCAATAAAATCATCCGATGCCAGGAATACATCATACTTTCCACTTACCACTCTTGATAGCATCATTGTGTTACTGTACTCTTTCAGATCTACGGAAAAACCGGCCTGTTTCAACCTGTCACAGAGTTTCTTAGCATAACTGACAAGCGGATAATCCGTCTCAGATACATATAACCGAAAACTAATGTCCGTTTTCATGAGATCTGTTTCATTTGTTTCCGAATCGTCCAGTGCCAATTCTTTTAATTTATTCCGGGTGTTCTCGTTGTCGAGACCATCTGACATCATATTAATACCGAGAACATAAGAGCCTTCCAACTGTGCGGAGGCTTGAGCCGCCTTTTTTGACTTCGGTGTTGCTCCTGTGACTGCATCAATCATAGAAGGCGGTGAATGTAAAATGGCACCAAAACCTACAAGAAAAACAATCGTAACAACTAACAGAATCAGTTTTCGTTTCACATTCCCACCTCATTTCCTATTTTTTCAAAATTCTCATTGCGTTCAAAACAGCAATTATGGTAACGCCTACATCACCAAATACAGCTTCCCACATTCCCGCAATACCAAGAGCGCCAAGAATCAGGAACACACTCTTAATCCCAAGAGCAATCACTATATTCTGCATGACAATCTGTTTTGTCGCTTTTGCTACTTCAATCGCGTCCACCAGCTTAGACGGTTCATCTGTCATCAGAACTACATCTGCTGCTTCAATGGCCGCATCCGAACCAAGCCCACCCATTGCAATACCAACATCTGCACGGGCAAGGACAGGAGCGTCATTGATACCATCACCAACAAAAGCCAATTTGCTTCCCGGTCTCTTTTTACTATCTAAAAGCTCAACCTTTTCCACTTTTTGGTCAGGAAGCAGCTGTGCATAATATTCATCCAACTGCAATTCTTCTGCAACAGACTTCCCAATTTTTTCATCATCACCGGTAAGCATGACTGTTTTTTCCACGCCGATATGTTTCAGGTCAGAAATTGCTTTTTTACTGTCCGGCTTCACTTCATCTGTTATCAAAATACATCCTGCATATTGACCATCTACAGCCAAATAAACTTTTGTACCTGCTTTTTCACAGGTTGTGTACTCTATACATTCTGTATCCATAAGTTTCGTATTGCCAGCAAAAACTTTCTTTTCCCCTGCCATTACACTGATTCCATATCCTGAAATTTCCTTATAATCAGAAATCACTGACTGATCAATTTCTTTTCCATAAGCAGCAAGAATGGATTTTGCAATAGGATGGTTAGAAAAACTCTCTGCCTCTGCCGCATACTCCAGAACCTGTTCTTTTGAAAATCCATTTGCAGGCAAAATATCCGTCACATTGAAAACACCTTTTGTAAGTGTTCCGGTTTTATCGAACACAATAACGCTGACATTATTAAG
>CALMUC010000060.1 GCA_937872845.1 uncultured Lachnospiraceae bacterium
GAGTTCAGACGTGTGCTCTTCCGATCTTATTGTTCGTCTTATTAGACTGAAAGTAATTATATATGATGATTTATCAGAATTCAGTGGAGAATTGAGGCGGGAAGTGAAAAGAATACTTGAGATGAATAGATAATGACGGAAAGGGAGGTATGACAAATGCGTGATCCAATAGAGAATGTGACGAGATTGCAGAAGCAGTTGAACAATCTGCAATTGGAGAATCAGGTATTAAAGAACATATTGGATAAAGCGGGACTGTCATATCAAAATGAACTGGCAAGTATAAGGGAAACGGATACGAAAGAGGATTTTGATCCAGAACAGGGTAAAAGGATTGTGCACCCCAAAGAGATTACAGACAGGATGGCAAAGCTCTTTTTCTCATTCTTTTGGGGAAGAACAGATGTATATGCGAAAAGAAATGTAAATAAAAACGGAGAGGCGGCATATTATCCGCAGTGTGATAATTTCTGGTCAGATAATTGCCATAGGAAATTAAATACACATATAGACTGTAAGGATTGCAAATATTGCTCGTATACAAGATTAGATTTACCAACCATATTGATGCATTTGAGGGGAAACTCTTATGCTGCAAAAGATGTAATCGGTGTATATCCATTATTTAGTGATGGAACATGTAGGTTTCTGGTGTTTGACTTTGATAATCATGAGAAGGATGCAGAAAAAAAGGATTTTGCAAATACAGATGATACATGGATTGAAGAAGTCGAAGCTATGAGAGATATCTGCACATTAAATGGGATAGAACCTTTGGTAGAACGTTCTCGTTCAGGAAAAGGTGCACATATATGGATATTCTTTGACAAGCCAATATCGGCGGCATTGGTTCGTAAATTTGGCTTCGCACTTTTAGATAAAGGTGCAGAGCAGGTGAATTTAAAGTCATTCAATTATTATGACAGAATGTTGCCAGCACAGGATTCCTTAGAAAATGTGGCAATAGGAAATCTGATTGCATTGCCATTACAGGGAAGGGCGTTGAAAGATGGCAATAGTGCATTTGTAGATAGTAACTGGAATGCTTATCCTGACCAATGGAATGCTTTATTAAGTAAACCTAAGCTTTCAGAGGAATTTCTGGAGAATAAGATAAGGGAATGGACATTTACAGCAGATGACCTTGAAGCATCCAGTGATGAAGAAAATAGGGAAAAGCCATGGGATAGAATGAAAAATTTTGCAAAATCAGATGTTGATGGGAAAATGGATATCACATTATCAAATGGTATATATGTCGACAGCACGAATCTTAAGCCTGCGATGCAAAATAAGATTCGCAGAATGGCAGCCTTTAGTAACCCAGTATTTTATAAAAATAGTGCGATTGGAACATCTAATTATGATACTTCGAGGTGGATTTATCTTGGAAAAGACCATCTTGGTGGATACATACAGATTCCAAGAGGATTACAGGATGAATTAATAGCAAATATTGATAAGGCAGGAATTGAATATACTATTGATGATGAGAGGCAGCAGGGAAGAAATATTAATGTAGAATTCAATGGAGAACTACGACCTGAACAGAACAAGGCGTTAAAGGAACTGACTAAGCATGATAATGGAATACTTCATGCTGCAACAGCGTTTGGAAAAACAGTTGTATGCAGTGCAGTAATTGCAGAAAAGAAAGTGAATACTCTGATCCTGCTTGAATCATCTGCACTTATAGAACAGTGGAAAGATGCTCTAAACAAATTTTTAATTATAGATGAAGAACTACCCCAGTACAAAACGAAAACTGGAAGATTAAGAACTAGAAAAAGTCTGATTGGAACATTACAGGGAGCACATGATTCAATGACTGGAATCATAGATATTGCAATGGCAGGCTCATTGTGCAAAAAGGGTGAGTACCATAAGTTGTTGAACCATTATGGACTTGTACTAATTGATGAGTGTCATCATTGTGCCTCTGAAACAATAGCAAATGTGCTAAAAGAAGTAAAAGCAAGGTATGTATATGGTGTGACAGCAACTCCGAAAAGAGGAGATGGACTGGAAAAAATCAATTATATGCTGATAGGACCTATAAGATATAGTTACACAGCAAAGGAAAAGGCTATGGAGCAGGGGATACAACATCTTGTATATCCGCGTTTTACCCGAACTGTACCTCCAAGAGGAGTGATTAATGGTAAGATGCATCCAAATGAAGCATATGATATTATTCACAATAATGATATAAGGGATGAACAGATTATTGAGGATATTAAGAATTGTGTGTCAGCAGGTCGCACTCCAGTTGTTTTATCCCGATACAAGGATCATTCAGAGAAACTGTACAAGCGATTGAAAGATTATGCAGACCATGTATTCTTAATGACAGGCAACAACTCAAAGAAAGAACATAAGAAGATTTTGGAACAGATGCATCAGGTTGATAAGGCGGAGTCTCTGATATTAATAGCTACAGGTTCACTTGTAGGAGAGGGTTTTGATTTTCCAAGACTGGATACACTTTTTATGGCAACACCTGTATCATTTCGAGGAGTTGTTGAACAGTATGCCGGTCGATTGAATCGTGATTATGCAGGTAAAGAAAATGTAATAATATATGATTATGTAGACAACCATATTACAATGTTTAATAACATGTATATGAAGAGACTTAAAGCATATAAACAGATTGGATATGAGATTGCAGGGGGGTTGCATAATGATAAACAGACAGCTAATGCAATATACGACGGTGATAATTATGCTGAAAATTATCATAAAGATTTACTGGATGCAAATAAAAATATAATTATTTCAAGCCCTGCAATTAGTGGGACAAAAGTTTATGAACTTATTAATCTGCTAAAAGAAAAGCAGTTATCAGGTGTTCAGATTACGATAGTAACATGGGCACCGGATTCCTATGGATTTGGAGATGCAGCATACTGGATGCAGCTACATGAAGAAATGCGCAAAGCTGGTTTCTACATTAAAACAGTAGAAGAGTCATGTGAACGTTTTGCTGTTATTGATCAGGAAGTCGTCTGGTATGGAAATATTAATCTTTTGGCGAAGGATAAGGTTGATGACAGTATTATGAGGGTTTTGAGTAAAGAGATAGCCAGTGAATTGATGGAAATTACATTTGGAGATAATGGTTGAGCTGAATAGGACTAAAACATGTGGAGTCGATAAGATGTAAAGAAGACGTTTCATGAGAATAGAGAAAGGAATGCGTTTATGAGCAAAGAATTACAGATAAGAAATAGCACTGTTGATTTCTTGGTTTTCACACGAGATGCAGGAGAAGACGGAATAGAAGTCAGGGTTCAGAATGGCGATGTATGGCTTACGCAGAAAGCAATTTCGCAGCTTTTTGATGTAGATAGAAGTGTGATTACAAAACATCTGAGTAACATTTTTAAAGAGGGAGAATTAGATGAAAATTCAGTTTGTGCAAAATTTGCACAAACTGCGGATGATGGAAAAACATACAATTATAAGTTCTATTCATTAGCGGCTATTATTGCTGTGGGCTATCGCATTAATTCAGAACGGGCAATGCAGTTTAGAACATGGGCAACAAAGGTATTGGATACATTTACAAAGCAGGGTTATGTTCTTGATAAAAGCAGATTGATTAATGGACAGATTTTCGACGAAGATTATTTTGAGCATCTTATTGCTGAGATTCAGGAAATCAGAGCAAGTGAGAGAAGATTTTACCAGAAAATTACAGATATATATGCAACAGCAGTTGATTATGATAAGAATTCACAGGTGACAAGAGAGTTTTATGCAACAGTTCAGAATAAGATGCATTATGCAGTTCATGGTAATACAGCGGCAGAAGTGATAGTGGCAAGAGCTGATCATAATAAGGAACATATGGGACTTAAATCATGGAAAAATGCGCCTGATGGTAAAATAGTAAAAACAGATGTTTCAATTGCAAAAAACTACTTAGGAAAAGAAGAACTTGCAGAATTAAATGAGATTGTGACAATGTATCTTGATTATGCAACAAGACAGGCACGAAGACATATTCCTATGACTATGGAAGATTGGAAAACAAAGCTTGACGCATTTCTTAGATTTAATGATGCGGATGTACTTCAGGATAAAGGAAAAGTAACAGCAGCTATTGCAAAGGAATTTGCAGAAAGTGAGTTTGAGAAATACAGAGTTATACAGGATTCACTATATGAAAGTGACTTTGATAAATTGATGAATGATATGGAAAAGAATGATGCTATCCATTAGTACCTCAAAATTTCTAGTTGTAGAAACATTGTCCGGAGATTATAATTTCCATAGGTGGACTTGCAAACTATCAGATGATTATTCTCTGAATAGTAAACAAACCTGCAAGCCACCGGAACTACACACAATAATGACAATATAGCAATGGTACTGGATTGGTACTAAAAA
>CALMUC010000061.1 GCA_937872845.1 uncultured Lachnospiraceae bacterium
ATGGTGTCGAATATACCGTAGAAGATACCGGAGCTTTCGCAAGATACGGTGTACAGTTTGATGTCTATTATGACAGTCATGCGGCAGCATCTGCACATGGACATCAAACATGGGAATGTTATCTGGCAGATGATAATGGAAGCAATGAAGTGGAAGTGACCAGGACAAGAGATGTAGATGTGCTGAATGTCACCTTAAATAGTGGAAACCTGATGTCAATCTGTCAGGACAGGCTGGGATTTTTCCAGAAAGAACTGTTCAGTGCCTACAACGATACAAAAGGCAACTTGCAGATGTTTGCAACACCGGTTGATTTTAACTGGTATTCCAGTGTGACCAGCTATTATGGATACAGGATTCATCCAATATCAGGAGCAAATCAGCTTCATAATGGTATGGATATCGGAGCACCGGAAGGGACAAAAGTAATGGCAGGGCTGACCGGAACGGTTACAACTTCTGCTTATAACGACAGCTATGGCAATTATGTTGTAATCAAGGACAGTAAAGGCTATGAACTGCGGTATGCACATTTAAGCAGCCGGAGTGTATCTGCAGGTGCATCCGTCACGAAAGGTGATGAGATCGGTCTTGTAGGAAATACCGGAAATTCTACAGGAAGCCATCTTCACATTGAACTTTTGAAAAATGGAGAGCGGTTAAACCCGATCTTTTATCTGGAAACAGGAGAAGGGGCAGGATTTGGCGGCAATGAATATACCAGTGAAGCAGCACAGCGTTTGTTAAATGAAGCAGCGAGATATCTTGGAACACCATATGTATGGGGTGGATATTCCCCAAGTGGATTCGATTGTTCCGGATTTGTAAGCTACTGTCTGACAAACTCTGGTGTAAGGAATACAGGAAGACTAACAGCACAGGGACTGTACAACATTTGTACACCAGTATCCCAGTCGGAGGCACAGCCGGGAGATTTGATTTTCTTTACTGGAACTTACGACGCAGGGGAGCCGGTAACGCATATCGGAATCTATGTAGGCAATGGTCAGATGATCCATTGTGGACATCCGGTGCAGTATACGTCCATCAATTCCCCATACTGGCAGAGCCATTTCTATGGATTTGGACGATGGTAAGAAAAAAGGGCGGCTGCATCAGCCGTCCGGAAAGGAGAAGCGATGAAAAGTCTTGAAAAAGCAACGGCAGATTATGAGAAAGCCAAGGAAAAAATGGAAGCATCCAAAGCCAGATATGAAGCAGATTTAAAGCGGTTCAAGGCTGCGGAGATTGCAAAAACAGAAGCGGAAAATCTGGAAATTGTAAGAATTATCCGTGCAATGGATATGAGTATTCCGGAATTGGAAGCTTTCAAAAAGAGAATGAAAAATGAACTGCCCGGCAGGGTAGAAATACAGAAGGAGGAAACAAAAGCCGATGATGAATCTGGAAAAAATGAAACAGAAGAAGAGAACAATTACTAAAAGCAGGGTAAAAAAGAGCTTGCTTGCAGCAACGACATTTCTTTGCCTGACAACACCTTTGCTCCAGACACAGACTGCTTATGCAGCTGAGAATACCACGCCTGCAATCACGATTGAGAAACCGGATGGCTGGAAACAGGGAGAAACAACCATTGCTGTTACGGTAGATGCCAGCCATATGCCGGAAGGTTTCTCAATAGCAAAGATTGAAGCAAAAGCAGGAAAAGATGGAAGCTGGCAGGATGTAACTGGAAGCGGAAGTATCACGATCACAGGAAATCAGACAGTGTATGTGCGTGTGACAGATGGTGATGGAAAGGTGTATGAGCAGAATCGTTCTATTAAGTGTTATGACACGGAAAAGCCGACACTCTCTGCTTCCCTGACAGATGGTGTGCTGACGATTCAGGGGAATGATACAGTATCCGGGATTACTGCAGTAACAGTTAATGGCACCACTTATACAGATCTGAAGGATGGAATGCTGAGAGTGCAACTGACACAGAAAGATTTTACAACAAAACAGATTGAAATCACGGTAACGGATGGTGCCGGAAATACTTCTGAAAAGTATGTGTTGCAGAATCCTTATTATGAATGGGCAAAGAAGCAGGCAGAGAAACAGAAAACCTCCAGTGACAGCAATGGTGCAATGGCAACTACGACCAGTGCAGATGCAACGGGAACTGAAAAAACAACGACTTCTCCGCTTCCGCAGGATGCACAAGCTTCTGAGCCAACAGATGCAAAAGGAACTGTGGATGATCGGACAGTGACAGGTATTGAGGAACAGCTTAATAAAGAAGGCGAGACAGCAGATTCTGTTACTAAAACAGCTACGGAAGGCACAAAAGAGTTTTATACCATTTCAACTAAGAGTGGTAAGATTTTTTATCTGATCATCGACAATTCAAAATCTCAGGATAATGTGTATTTCCTTACCGAAGTCAGTGAGAAAGATCTGATGAACTTCACACTTTCTGATTCCGTGACACTTCCGGAAGTAGATACTGTTTATGCAGAACCAGAGAAACAGGCTGAAGAAGAAAAGCCGGAAACAACTGAGACAGCTGAGAAAGATAAGGTAGAGGATGAAATCCAGATGCCAGAAGATAAAAGTCCATTTGGAACGTATCTTTTGATTGCACTGGTTGCAGTCGGAGCTGCGGCAGGAGGATATTACTTCAAAGTCTATAAACCAAAGCATGAATATGATGACGAGGATGAGATGGAAGAGGATGAAGATGAATCCGAAGATTCAGAGTCAGAAAAACGGGAAGTAGACGATGCAGATGAGCAGGAAGAAAGTACAGAACCGGAAATCCTGAGAGATGAAGATTTTGACGATAATGTGCTGGAAGATGAAGAAGAGGAGCAGGAGTAAATGAAATTAGTGATTGCAGAAAAGCCATCGGTTGCGATGGCACTGGCTTCCGTGCTTGGAGCCAGAACAAGAAAAGATGGCTACGTGGAGGGAAACGGTTATATCGTTTCCTGGTGCGTAGGACATCTGGTTGGATTATGCGATGCATCGGAATACGATGAAAAATATAAAAAATGGAGATATGAAGATCTGCCGATTGTGCCGGAATGTTGGAAACACAAGATTTTGGAGGGCACAAAGAAGCAGTTCGGAATCTTAAAGAAACTGATGAGAGATTCCAAAGTAGATGAAGTGATCTGTGCTACTGATGCAGGACGTGAAGGTGAGCTGATCTTCCGTCTGGTGTATGAGCAGGCAGGATGTAAAAAGCCGATGAAGCGACTCTGGATCTCTTCCATGGAAGAACAGGCAATTAAAGATGGATTTGCGTCATTAAAAGACGGTTCGTGTTATGACAGTCTCTATCAGTCAGCACTTTGCAGGGCAAAGGCAGACTGGCTGGTGGGAATCAATGCGAGCCGTCTTTTTTCCGTTCTGTATAACCAGAATCTGAAAGTTGGAAGAGTACAGACACCAACACTTGCCATGATCGTGGATCGAAATCAGAAGATCAAGGAATTTACCAAAGAAAAATATTATATGGCTCATATCAAGTTTGACGAGATGGATGCGGTCACAGAGCATTTTCAGAAAAAAGAAGATGCAGATAGAGTGGCTGCGGACTGTATGGAGCGTATGTGCGAAGTGGAAAAGGATGATGTGAAAGAAAAAACGGTCCGTCCTCCGAAGCTCTATGATTTGACCACTCTGCAGAGGGAAGCAAACAGAATGTTTGGTTATACCGCACAGCAGACATTGGATGCCGTGCAGGAGATGTATGAGCAGAAGCTGGTCACTTATCCGAGAACAGACAGCCAGTATCTGACAGATGAGATGGGAGAAAGCACAGAAACTCTGATTCAGATGTTACTTGGGAAAATGCCCTATGCCGAAGGGCTGGAATATCAGCCGGACGTGAGTAAGGTATTAAATTCAAAGAAAGTATCTGATCACCATGCAATTATTCCGACCGTGGAAGTAGCAAAGGCAGATATAGGTAAACTGAAAGAACGAAACTGCAAGATTTTGTATCTGATCAGTGCCAGGGTACTGACAGCAACCGCAGATCCTTATATTTATGAAAGCCATAAATGCCAGATTACCTGTAATTATCATACGTTTTATCTCACAGCAAAGAAAACAAAGCAGGAAGGATTCAAGGCGATCGAAAATAAATTGAAACAGTTCTTTGGCGTAAAGAGTGAAAAAGAAGAGCCGGAGCTGGATATCTGGGATGGCAAGCATTACGGTCCTTGTGATTCTTTTGTATCGGAGCATTTTACACAGCCACCGAAACAGTACACAGAAGATACCCTGCTTTCTGCGATGGAACGTGCAGGGAATGAAGAACTGACCGAAGATACAGAAAAGAAAGGACTTGGCACACCGGCAACAAGGGCAGCAATCATTGAAAAACTGATTCAGTCTGGCTTTGTGAAAAGGGAAAAGAAAAATCTGGTGCCGACAGATGATGGAAATGTGCTGATTACGGTTCTACCGGATGAGATTAAATCTCCGAAGATGACCGCAGAGTGGGAAATGGCATTGAATCACATTGCCCAGAATACAGAGACAGCAGATGAATTCCTAAATGGGATTACAGAGCTGATGCAGGAACTGGTTGCCAGGTATCAGGGGATTTCAGAAGAGAAGAAAAATCAGTTTCAGGGAAAGGCAAAAGGAGAAGTCATTGGCAAATGTCCCCGATGTGGAGCAGATGTCCAGGAAGGGAAAGTAAACTTTTACTGTTCTGACCGGAACTGTACTTTTACCTTATGGAAGAATGATAAATTCCTTGCAAGCCAGGGGAAAAAGATGGATAAGGCGGCAGCAAAGAAGTTCCTGTCTAAAGGAAAAATCCATTATAAGGATCTGGTATCCAGAAAAACAGGGAGACAGTATGAAGCAACTGTGGAAATGGTTGATCCCGGCGAGGGAAATGTACAGTTCAATCTTATTTTTCCACAACGATAAGTAGTGTATTGCAGGCAGTCTAAGGACTGTCTGTTTTAATACAAATATATGAAAGAGAGGACCTTAGCATGAAGAAAAAAGGTAATTTTAGAAAAGTAGTATCTGGCTTGCTGGCAGGCATGACAATGCTTAGTACAGTGTTATCTCCGATGACTGCATATGCAGCGGAGATCCAGCCAGAGGAAAAACCTCCACTTTATGAGGAAGTGAAAGACCTTCTGGATGAAGATGAGGTGGTGACTGCCAAAGATTATGAAATCGAAACAGGCAGTGTATTTGATGTGAAATCAGACTACACAGGACTGGAAATCAAGGATGATAACAAGGTCAAAGTCACATTTGAGGAAGCAAAGAACGACAAGGATGAGGATTTTACGACAGATCATGCGGACACTTACAAAGCGGTCTATTATGTGGAACCGGTAAATCAGGAGCATCCGAAGTACCAGATCAGCCGAAAACTGATTGTGCGTGAGAAAGCAACAGAAGCTCAGACAGAGGTGGCAGGGAGTGAAGCAGTGACCGAATCCGAAACAGCTGTAAGTGAACAGCAGAC
>CALMUC010000062.1 GCA_937872845.1 uncultured Lachnospiraceae bacterium
ACTGAACTGCTGCTGATGTACGCGGCTCGTGCACAGCACTTACAGCAAGTGATCAGTGCTTTCCTTCCCATATTATATCCTCTTTTTATTCTTCACTATTATCAATAAGACTATTTCCATCTGAATTTAATATTTCCATAAATTCTTCTCCAGTAATAGTTTCATGCTCATAAAGATATTTTGCAATCTCATGAAGTTTCTGAACATGGTCTTTCAAAAGGCTTTCTGCCTTTGCATGCTGTTCTGTAACTATGTCAACTACCATCTTATCTATCTTGGTCGCTGTCTCATCAGAACATGACATAGATGTATCTCCACCCAGATAGCGGTTTGTAACCTTTTCCATTGCAACCATATCAAAATCTTTTGTCATACCGAATCTCGTCACCATTGAACGTGCAAGTTTTGTTGCCTGTTCAATATCATTTGATGCTCCTGTTGTAACATCTCCAAATACAAGTTCTTCTGCTGCACGTCCTCCCGTAAGAGTTGCAATCTTATTCAGAATTTCAGTTTTAGACATAAGATTATGTTCACCCTCGTCAACCTGCATTGTATAACCAAGTGCACCGCTGGTACGAGGGATAATTGTAATCTTGGTGACCGGAGCTGACTGTGTCTGAAGTGCAGCAACAAGTGCATGCCCCACTTCATGATAAGAAACTGTAAGTTTCTCCTTATTTGACATAATCTTATTTTTCTTCTGATATCCGGCAATTACAACTTCGACAGATTCCATAAGATCTTCCTGATTAGTAACGCGTCTGCCTTCCCTTACAGCGCGAAGTGCAGCTTCATTTATAATATTTGCAAGCTGTGCTCCGGAAGCTCCCGCTGCAGTTCTTGCAATTATATCAAAATCTACATTATCAGAAATACGAACTTTCTTTGCATGTACCTTTAAAATATCTATTCTTCCCTTTAAATCCGGAAGTTCAACAGGAATTCTCCTGTCAAATCTACCTGGTCTTAAAAGTGCAGGATCAAGTGAATCCGGCTGATTTGTCGCGGCAAGTATTACGACACCTGTATTTCCCTCAAATCCATCCATTTCAGAAAGAAGCTGATTAAGAGTCTGCTCTCTTTCATCATTTGTCGAAAGTGAACCTTCACGTTTTTTACCGATTGCATCTATTTCATCGATAAATACGATACAAGGTGCCTTTTCTTTGGCCTGTTTGAACAAATCTCTTACCTTTGCCGCACCCATACCAACAAACATCTGCACAAATTCAGAACCGGAAATTGAAAAAAACGGAACATTTGCCTCGCCGGCAACTGCTTTCGCAAGAAGCGTTTTACCGGTTCCAGGAGGGCCTACAAGCAGAGCACCCTTAGGAAGGGTAGCTCCTATTTCCGTATATCTCTGAGGTTCGTGCAGATAGTTGACAATTTCTGTGAGAAGATCTTTTGCTTCATCTTCTCCTGCAACATCCTTGAAACGAATTCCATTTTCAGACTTTACATAAACCCGGGCATTACTCTTTGTCCCGCCAAGTCCAAAACTCATCATATCAGGGCTGTCTCCCAGTTTTTTGGTCATCTGTTTTGATATAAAACGCCATACTAAAGCAATTACAACAACCCAGATTGCGGTCGTTATCAGATAATACAGTATCGGATTTGACTGAGTTATTATTTCAGCTCCAAAATCAACGCCTGCATTATAAAGTCTCTGATATAAATCCTGATCTTCTACAATTCCGGTTTTATAATAATTACCATCCTTGTCCGTAAAAACGATCATATTTGACTGAATGTCAGCTTCATCAATCGTCTTATTATCTATCATCTGCATAAATTTATAATAGCTTACTTCTTGTGTTTTTTTCTTTATCGCCGAATTATAGATAAAGAAATTAATAATAAGAAATACTGCAAGCGTAATAACAAGATACATAATCTGGGGCTTGCGGTTAGGTCTCATTTCTTCCATATATGTTTCCTCCATAAGGCTGTTGCACATTATATAAATATCGGTTTTTTATACAAATCTCTAAATAAATAATTCATAAATAAATCACTTATAAATAAATCTCTCCACCATGAATCCCCCTCATGATGAATTTATATAAATGAGTAGCATACAACTCATTGCACTTGAAAGTATAACAAGTGGGATGCATTCACGCAAGAAGTGGCGTGTGATAATTCTGTGAATCTCCGCATTATTTGACTTTTTTCGGACAATCATCTTTTTTTGTCCACTTTACGTAACATAAATTCTGTTAGAATATAACAATACAATGATATTTAATTCTAGGTTGACTTTATTTCTTATTTTTCAGAGGTGATTCTATGGTCGTCAAAAATGATATTGTCCGTACCATTGCAGATGGTGCAGTCCGGCTCAATTTAAAAAACTATGATTCAGATCCAAAGCGTACAATCCGGAGACTTATTGATACCGGAAGACGACTTTCACACAGCAATGTTCAATCCGAAATGATTGCATTCATAGGCTCTCTTTTTCACAGTGAGCACAGTGCCTATTATGAAGCCGTAGATACTGAAATGCAGAATGTTGATCGTGAAACACTTATTAATTTTGGTGTCAACCTTGGCGTATCATCGTGGAAAAAGGGTGTTCACAAACTCCATCTTGCAATGCATTTAAATGCAAATGAGCTTCCATGGATTCTTGAACAAGATATAACAAACGAAAACAGGAATGATTTTACAGAGGAATACTGTAACAATCTTCTTGACAATTTTTCTAAAAATGGTATTGTAGCATTTCGTCTCAACTTTGACAAAAACAGCATTCTGCAGCTTCCGGAAATATGCAAATCTATACGTGTACATCCTGAATGTTCATTTTTTATTGTTTTGCCAGATATCCTTCTTAAAGATACTCTTCTTTCAGCCCTTGAAATTCTAAAAAATGTTTTATATGGTGTACAGCTTAATGGTGAAAATTCAGGTGAACTTGCAAAAAATCTTGTCCGTCATAAACTTTTATTCGCCCGCATTGTCAAGCTTGAAAATGAAGATATATGCAAACAGTCATCTGTGCAAAAAGAACTTATCATATCTCTCACTGATTTGCTTCCGAAAAATGAAACTTCAATACTCATAATTGATTCTGAAGATGATGCAGACCAAGTCTCTCTGCAGCGTTTCTTTACAGAAGTGCTTGCTTTCCGTAAGAGCTGTAAGCACCCCGTCCTGCTTGTATCTTATCAGAATGACATACAAAAAATAAATCGAATTATTCATGGTGAAGATGTAAATACAAATTTAAGTTCATATCTCCCTCTGTAGATTCAAATAAATAAGCAGGTCTTTCTCATGTATGTACCGTGTATAACGATCATATATAAGAAAAACCTGTTTTTTTGCTTACGCATTACCACTTATCATTTTAAATCTTCATGATTTTTGTTATTTTCAACCACTTCTGATGCTTCTGTCAGTTTCTTTGCTACACGAAACATCATTTTCTGTATTCCACTAAATAAAACTGATGGTTCTTCAGGTTCTTCACTTTCAAGCCACCTTACCAGCCCTGATACAAATGCATCACAAATCATCATGGCAAAAAAATCCGAATACTTTTCGCCACCAAGTACATCAGAAAGAAAATACTGAAAAATCGGCTCAACCGCATCATGAAAATAATCAAGAAAAGAATTCTGTCCTTCAATCATCAATGCTTTCTTGTAAAATGCACGCTCATTATAAAAATATTTCAATGCTTCTTCAGCCAGAAGAAATGGTTTTCCTGTGGATTGATTCCCTTCTTCTGCATAATCCTGCGGATTTATATGATCCATAAACCCTACATAAAAAATCCAGTTTACCAGATCATATTTGTCACGAAAATGATAATAAAAGCTTTTTCGGTTCATTCCACATTTTTCACAAATATCCGTAACACTGATTTTCTCAAATTTTTTCTCCTGCATCAGCTCTTTCATTGCTTCTGCAAGTGCATTTTTCGTAATATTTGATTCCGACATATCCCTCACCCGTTTCAGTTTCTTAAACAAGCGGTGCTATAACTTCAAGTACCGAATCAACGATTTTCCCCGCTAAAGACCTTTTTATATCATCATCTGTTATCAGATGTGATTTTCTGAATGTATTTTTCATATCCTTATGTAAATCATTCACCGCTTTGTTTGCCGCAAAAAAAACTCCATCTTCAAAATGAAGAAAAAGACTTCTGTAGTCAAAATTAACTGTTCCGACCGTTGCACATTTGCCATCTATAAGCATACATTTTGAATGTATAAATCCAGGTGTATATTCATAAATTTTAACACCAGCTCTCATAAGCTTTGGATAATTCGCCCTGGTAAGTCTATATATAACCTTCTTGTCAGGAATCCCCGGAGTCACTATTCTAACATCTACATCCCTCTTTGCTGCAAGGCAAAATGCATTTGTTAATTCATCAGACAAGATAAGATACGGTGTATATACATAAATATATTTATCTGCCTGACTTATCATTTCAAGATAGATATTTTCTGATAAAGTGATATCGTCAAATGGTTCATCACCGTATGGCTGCACAAATCCGCCATCTGCATACTTTTTCCATTTAAAATTCTCAGGCATATAATGTACAGGATTTTCAAGTGCAAGATCCCCTCTCTTCACTGTATCCCACATTTCAAGATACATTATTGTCATATTCCAGACGGCATCTCCGCGAACCATAACACCTGCATCCTTCCAATGGCCATATGGGCTGTCAAGATTTACATATCTGTCGCAAAGATTTATCCCACCTGTGAATCCTACATTTCCATCGATAATCATAAGTTTTCTATGATCACGATTGTTCATAAATACTGAAAAAAATGGAATTACTCTATTAAATTTTATACATTTGAAATTCGGTGAATAAGCATTAAGCTTTTTGTAATAATTTTTCGGAAGATATGCAATACACCCGAAATCATCATAAATAAGTCTGACTTCAACACCCTCATCAGCCTTTTTTTTCAAAAGTTCAAGCATTGGAAGCCACACCCTGTTTGGCTCAATCGTAAAGTACTCAAGAAAAATAAATCTTCTTGCATTCTCCAGTTCTGACATCATGGATGCAACAAGTTCTTCCCCTTGATTGTAATATTCTACATCGGAATTTCTGGAAATAGGGAATTTTCCATCTCTTATAATATATTTTGCGGTAAGGCTTCCTCTTGGATCAATCTTTGAAAACGCATCAATCGCACCTGGGCGTTGAATTCTATAGTCATCATAGAATCTTTGTGCCTTTACCATTTGTCTTT
>CALMUC010000063.1 GCA_937872845.1 uncultured Lachnospiraceae bacterium
TTCCGATCTGTATCAATTCCAGAATTAATACAATTGCTAAGTGGAAAATCAATAATTTTGTATTTACCGCCAAATGCAACCGCAGGTTTTGCGAGATTAGCAGTTAAAACGCCAAGACGACTCCCCTGACCGCCTGCCAGCAGCATAGCGATCATTTCCTTTTTCACCATAATGTCACTCCTTTACGCAAGAATTTACTTCGATTATTATAACATGCACAATCTAAAAAGCAAATGTCTTTTATACAATTTAACAAGTATTTAGCTTATTTTTTAATTTGTTTTGGTGAATTGTGATAATATGATTTATGTTTTTGCAAATACAGGCAATAAAATTTAACAATTTGAATTTGAGTTTTTGTGATTGTTGCATATAAAAAACACAGGCGGTTGTTTTTCCGCCTGTGTTCTGATAAATGGCACACTTTTTTTACATTCAATCATTCAAATTATGAGTCATTTATATTATAAAATGTTTACCTTATATCTGTTTTATTATCTTATATAAATCTGTTTAATAATATTAATTTGCTTTATATTATTAAGTCACTTAATTTGTATTATATTTCCGCTGTTTAATTTTCCATATCGGAAACTTCTTCATTTATACGACTTGTAGTCTCTGAGGCTTCTATACCACCCTTTCCTGTCTCATCAGAGATACACGGATCAATTTGAGCAGGTTCTTTCTCCTTTGGTGATGCATCTACAGGAATTCCTATTCCAAGAGCCTCTCCGGCAACCCCAAGGTTTGAAACAACACTTGCCAGATCACTTGGCATAAAAATCTTTGTAGCTCTGCCATCTGCAACATCTTTAAGCGCATCTATACCCTTCAGTTTCAAAACAGGTTCTGTAACATTAACTTCTTTCAATGCGCGAAGTCCATCTGCTTCTGCATTATATACAAGCTCTATTGACTTTGCACGTCCCTCTGCAAGAGCAATCTGAGCATCTCTCTCAGCTTGTGCAGCAAGAATTTTAGCTTGCTTATCACCTTCAGCTCTACTTACTACTGCTTCCTGATGAGCCTTAGCTTCAAGAACAGTCTGTCTTCTCTCTCGTTCAGCACGCATCTGTTTAGTCATGACTTCTTCAATTTCACGTGGCGGCTGAATATTCTTAATCTCAACACGAGTCACTTTGATTCCCCATGCATCTGTTGCTTCATCAAGTATTGTCTGCATCTTTGCATTAATATTTTCACGTGATGTGAGTGTTTCATCAAGTTCCATATCACCGATTATATTTCTAAGCGTTGTTGCCGAAAGATTTTGAATACCTACCATTGCATTTTCAACTCCATAGCAGAAAAGTTTCGGATCAAAAACTTTCATAAATACAACCGAATCAATCATCATCGTAACATTATCTTTTGTTATAACAGGCTGCGGCGGAAAATCCTGTACCTGTTCTTTTACTGATACATTTCGTGCCACACGATCAACAATTGGAAGTTTAAGGTGAAGACCCGCATTCCATGTTGAATGATATTTTCCGAAACGTTCAATTACAAATGCTCTTCCCTGCGAAACTATCCTTACATTTCTTATAATAATAACAAGTATCAAAGCTACAGCTGCAATCCCAATTTCCATAATTTTTCTCCTTAATAATGCTGACATCAAATGTCAATGCATACATATTGTTAAAACATAACTGTTTCAGCAATGATTTTTCATATAGGCAATTCTACCGCCTGTAATAGTTTATAAGGCATCCGTCACTTATAATATTACGTTCATCATCAGTAAGACTGCCAAGGTGAAGTGTGATTTCTTTCATATCCTTATTTACGACAAATGCTTTGATTTCATCATTTTTACCAAGCAGTGCTTCACGTATTTCAGGAACGAACACATAATCGCCTATATCAAATCCCGGATCTTCATCAATAATGAACGGAAGCATTCCCCAATTAATAAGGTTGCTTCTATAACGTTTTGTCGCATACTCTTTAGCTATATTTGCCCATCCTCCAAGTACTTTCTGACATGATGCAGCTTGCTCTCTTGCTGATCCATCCCCAGGTTTATTTGCATAAATCACACTTCCGACGCCTAGTGTTGTCTTATCTACATCAGGAAATGTGTTCTTTACTGTATGAATCATTTCGTGCAGTTCAGGATCAACTTTTCCCATACACTCACCAGCTTCACGAACTTTCTCAGCTTTTTGAATTGCTTTTGCACGACCTACATATTCAGGATCACGTCTTGAAAGTGTAAATTCTGCAAGACCAAGAGGGTTTGAACGATATGATGAAGTCTCGCCGGAAGGTATCAGTTCATCTGTCGTTGTCACAGGATCACGGATCACTGAACACATGCGCAGCATAATATGTTTTGTGAGAGCAGGCATCTCAGGCCAGTCTTTGATATTAGGTCCAAATTTAAGTTCTGATTCTGCATCAGCTTTTCCATATCCATTATAGACGCGGTTTTCATATATCGTTTTATCAAAGAAATACTTTGGTCCTGTATATTCAACGTCGATATCAGTTGCTGGAGTAAGATATCCCTTATTTGCAGCAGTTGCTGCAATTGAACGTGCATCCATAAGTGCAACTGAAGAAATCTGCCCATTCTGTATCTTTGAACCTTCACGATTTGGAAAATTTCTTGTCGAATGACGAATTGAAAATGCTCCATTTGCCGGAGTATCTCCTGCGCCAAAGCATGGTCCGCAAAAAGCAGGTTTTATTACAGCACCGGTTTCAATGAGAGTTGCTGCACGTCCATTCTTTACAAGTTCCATCATAATAGGCATACTTGCCGGATAAACTCCAAGAGTAAATGCATCATTTCCAATAAATCTGCCTTTCAGAATATCTGCAGCAGCGCAAATATTTTCAAACCCTCCACCTGCACATCCTGCAATTATCCCCTGTTCAACATAGAGCTTTCCATCATGAATTTTATCTGCAAGGCTGAAGTCCACATCACCATTAAGCTGTTTTTTTCCGCGTTCTTCGCATTCATGAAGAATTTCAGCAAGATTTTCATTTAATTCTTCAATTGTATATGTATTGCTTGGATGGAAAGGAAGAGCTATCATTGGTCTGATTTTCGAAAGATCAACATAAACCATCCCGTCATAATAAGCTGTATTTTCCGGTTTTAATTCCTTGTATGCCTCTGGTCTGTAATGCGTTTCATACCAGCCCTTTGTCTTCTCGTCTGTACACCATATAGATGAAAGGCACGTAGTTTCAGTTGTCATTACATCAATACCTATTCTAAAATCCACCGAAAGTTTTTCGATTCCCGGTCCGACAAATTCCATAACTTTATTTTTCACATATCCGCTTTTAAACGTTGCACCTATAATTGCAAGTGCAACATCCTGAGGTCCAACTCCTTTTACAGGTTCTCCATCAAGATAAACCGCCACTACATCCGGCTGTTTCACATCATAAGTTCTACCGAGAAGCTGTTTGGCAAGTTCACCGCCACCCTCTCCGATTGCCATAGTTCCGAGTGCACCATATCTTGTATGGCTGTCCGATCCGAGAATCATCTTTCCACATTCTGCAAGTTCTTCACGAGCATACTGATGAATAACCGCCTGCATAGGAGGAACATATATTCCACCATATTTCTTCGCTGCTGAAAGTCCAAACATATGATCATCTTCATTTATTGTACCGCCAACTGCACAAAGTGAGTTATGGCAATTTGTCAGAACATAAGGAATCGGAAATTCTTTAAGTCCTGATGCCCTTGCTGTCTGAATTATTCCCACAAATGTAATATCATGAGATGTCATCTTATCAAACTTGATTTTTAAATTTTCTTTATCATTACTCAGATTATGCCCCTGCAAAATGCGATACCCCATAGTGCCGGCATGGGCAGATTCTTTTGTTGTTTTAACTCCCCTCTTTAAAAGTTCATTTTCAGCATCATTCGAGTCCGGAATGATTTCTGTGCCATTTAAAAGATATGCACCACCATCATAAAGCTTTACCATTTATTTACTCCTTTTAATTTATTATTAATTTAACATTCTATTTTAATGCAAGTATGACTATAAGAGCTATAAGTGCAAATATAACAACTGCTTCAATAATTGCAACCACCTTAAGCCCTGAACCTCTTTCTACATAATGTGCTTCCTGATTTACATTTGAACCATTATAGATATTTGCATTTGAAGGAATCATACTTTGATTGTATACATTTGTTTTAAGCGCAGATGTCACCTGATCATCAGTAATATTAGATTGTCCGGACTGATCATTATTATGCCGATCCTTATCAGGCTGGCTCAGCATGTCTGACGTCAGCACAGATGTTGCCTGCTCGTCAGAATCTTCAGCCCACTTAGTATCAGTGCTTTGCTGTCCCATGTCCTGCCAGTTCATATTCGGTTTATTCATGTTCGCATGATTCATATCGGGCTGATTCAGCATGTCTGCTGTCAGCACAGATGTTGCCTGTTCACCTGAATCTTCAGCCAGCTTATTATTCATGCCTTGCAGTCCCATGTCCTGCCAGTTTACGTCCTGCTGATTCATATTTGGCTGATTCAGCATGTCTGACGTCAGCACAGATGTTGCCTGCTCATCATCAGTAGGAATTTCTTTAAATCCATCAAAACTATTCTGTTCTGCCATGATTTTTACTCCTGATTATCTTTTATAAAAATGTACAAAATGCATTTAATATACTTAATGTGACATTAATTGCAGTATTCTATCAATCTCACTGCACCATTTTACAATAATATCCGGTAAAAACATAGTACTAAAACATTTTTATGCAAAGAAAAAGAACTTCTGTGCAAACTCACATTCACACAGAAGTCCTCTTAAATAAACATATTCCTAGTGGAAAATGTTTCTATTAATTTTTCTTTTTTTTATAAATAGCAACTGCAATAACTCCTGCAGCCATAATTACCATTATAACTATTATGACAGCTACATTCGTTCTATCACCAGTCTTAGCAACATTGGATGTTCCTGTCAAAGATTTAGTACCAGTTGTAACCTTTGCAGGCGTCGAAGATGCCGTTCCTGTAGTAGTTCCTGTAGAAGTTGTCGTGCCTGTTGCTGTCGTAGTTCCCGTAGAAGTAGTTGTGCCTGTTGTCGTAGTTGTTGTCTCTGTCGTTGTTTCTGTAGATGCTGTAGCAGGATCATCAACCATAACCATTATATACTGGTCTGCTGTAAGATTTGTATTATATACTTCAATCTTGCCATTAGCAGAAGTAACTGTTGCTGAACCGTTTGAATCTACTTTAAATGTAATATCATCAGCTTTTTTATACCCGTTAGGAGCTTCTGTTTCTGAAAGGGTATATGTTCCAGGTAAAAGCTGTATTTTTACTTTCTCATCTGTACTTACAATTGAAGTTGTAAATGCTGTTCCATCATCCTGCGTACCGCTTATCTTAAGTTTTGCGCCAGAAATAAGATTTCCATTTCTGTCTGTCTTCTGAAGATAAAATTCAGGGTCAGTCTGCTGTGCTGCCAAAACTAAATATGGTGTATTATTTACAACTGCTGCCGCTGCTTTTGCAAGCATTTCAGATGAAACATCTGCCGATATAGGTGTTGTCTTTACAAGAAGTCCTGCAGGCGGAATAACCTCCTGGAAAGAATATGCTCCAGCTTCATTAATTCCATATGCATATCCATATCCGTTCTTATCAGTTTCAATGCTCTGAATCTTCCCTGCATCAACAAGAGCCTTTACTTCCTGCCACTCATCAGCTTTATCAGCCGCAAATGTAACCCATTTTGCAATTTTTCCATCAACAGTTTTCTCTTTATTTTCGGCTTTCACAATCATCTGAACATCTTCTGAGCCATTATAAAAACTGATTGTTGCATTCCCTGATGCATCAGTTCCCTTTTTATAAAGAACATATTTACAGCCCTGACGTGCATTACCATCAATATCATTTTTCTTAATAGTCACTGCATATGATGCAGCAGGCTGTTCAGACGGCGTCGCAGGTGTTGTAGGTGTTGCTTTATCAGTTACAACAAGCTGACCTTTATCTGAATCATATTTAAACGCCCCAGATGTTGTACAGTTTACATTTGTTACTTCACCTTTATCACTTACCGTGAATTTCATATCTGTTGTTACACAGTCATATCCTGTTGGTGCTGATGTTTCTTTAAGTACATAATCACCTGCTTCAAGTTCAACTTCATGTGATGATGTTCCTGATGTCCATGTGTCTACTGCTTTGGATGAATCTGTCGCCTTATACAGTTTCATACCTGCGCCTGAAAGTTCACTTCCATCAACATCCTGTTTACTTATCTTTACTTTATATGTTGCAGGTGTTGTTGGTGTTGCTGTATCAGTTACAACAAGCTGGCTTTTTTCTGAATCATATTTAAACGCCCCAGATGTTGTACATTTTACATTTGTTACTGTACCTGTATCACTTACTGTGAACGTCATATCTGTTGTTACACAGTCATATCCTGTTGGTGCTGATGTTTCTTTAAGTACATAATCACCTGCTTCAAGTTCAACTTCATGTGATGATGTTCCTGATGTCCATGTGTCTACTGCTTTGGATGAATCTGTCGCCTTATACAGTTTCATACCTGCGCCTGAAAGTTCACTTCCATCAACATCCTGTTTACTTATCTTTACTTTATATGTTGCAGGTGTTGTCGGTGTAACTGGATATTCACCAAATGGATTCTGATGAATTTCAGCATTGTTATTTGTTACACTATTAGCATAAACACTTCCATTATGAGTAGCTCCACTAATTATTACTGTCCCTTCAGGTGCAAGAATAACGCCAACATCCGACTGACTTGTAAATGTTAACGTATTAGTTGTATTTCCAAAATTCAAAAGAATCTTTCCTGCACTATCAAATACTAACTCTGAATCAGAATCATTTTTCCCATCAACTGTAATTTGTTTTGTAAATGTAGAATCTTTTTCTATACCAGTTACATTCACTACAAGAGAATACTTTCCATCTTCGGGACCGGTCACATTCAACTTATAGTCCGAAAAATCCGAAGCAGTTATGTTAATAACATTTCCGCCTTCTGCACAGGTTACATTAATTGTCCGTTGATTTGGATCAACTTCCGCACCATCTTTAACTACAATTGTTTTTCCTGTTCCTGTTCCCTCTGTATTAAGTGCCTGTTTATTAGCAGCATATGAACTCAAACCTTTCATCGCTTCAGCAAAGTCTATAACATAACTGCTATCACCTACATTTTCTAATTGATCAGCACCAAAATCACCAGGATAATTATTAAATGTTTTTACCTTATCATGTAACGTCCAACTGCACCCAGCATTATTATTATATGTCTTATCTATAACTGTATCTTTAGGCAAAATAATCCTGTCTGCCGTTATAGAAGAATTGTTTTTGGTATCTATTTTTGAAATATCAGCTATATCTTCAAAATATAAAATTCGTTCACCCTCTTTGGTATGTGTTGAAACACGACTCGTTATTCCACACTGAGATGTACTATTAGCTAAATATTTTGTTGCAATTGTTCCTTCCATATGATTATTTTGAGAATACTCATTAGAAAATACAGCAAAGCTATTAACACTTCCCAAGCTGGTTTCTGTAGGATTTGTAAAAGTCGTTACTGCTCCTTCTGCTTTAACAATATTGCTAACACTCCCAATATCGCCCAACATTGAAGTTGTTGCCAGCATAATTGCCATTACAGATGCAAAAATCTTTTTTGATAATTTCTTCATTGCAATTTCCTTTCTTTAATAAATAATCAATTTATCAAATCAACTTTTTTCATTTTCATCGTCAAAAGTTCATACTCTAAAATCTTATATATACTTTATGTGTTATTATAAAAGCCTATGACTGTGATCCCCCCCTGGTAACCGTTTCACATAAATATTATTTTTGAGTGTTAACTCATCATAATAAAAAGTATGAAATAAATCAACCATAAAATTTTACAAATCAGACATATTTATGATTGATTTTTTTATC
>CALMUC010000064.1 GCA_937872845.1 uncultured Lachnospiraceae bacterium
ACACGACGCTCTTCCGATCTAGCAATTGTATTAATTCTGGAATTGATACAGTAGGAGTTTTAACTCAGTACAGACCACTCAGACTTAACCAGCATATTGGCATAGGAATGCCTTGGGATTTAGATCGCGCATTTGGCGGGGTTCAGGTACTTCCACCATATGAACGTGCTGGTAATGCAGAGTGGTACAGCGGTACTGCTAATGCTATTTATCAGAATCTTGAATATATGGAATATTATGATCCGGATTATGTTCTTATTCTTTCCGGTGATCATATTTACAAGATGGATTATGAGGTGATGCTTGATTTTCATAAGCAGTCACATGCAGATGTTACGATTGCAACATATCAGGTTCCGATTGAAGAAGCTTCAAGGTTTGGAGTTGTTATTGCAGATGATCAGGGCGTAATAAGCGAATTCGAAGAAAAACCTGAACATCCAAGAAGTAATAAAGCTTCTATGGGTATTTATATTTTCAATTGGAAGGCTTTGAAAGAGGCACTTGTTGAAATGAAGGATGTTCCTAATTGCGATTTTGGTATGCACATTATTCCACACCTTCATGATCAGGGGAAAAAGTGCTGTGCATATGATTTCAAGGGATATTGGAAGGATGTAGGTACGCTCGGGTCATATTGGGAAGCCAACATGCAGCTCGTGGATATTATTCCGGAATTTAATCTTTATGAGGAATTCTGGAGAATTTATACAAAGAGTGATAACCTTCCGCCTCATTATATTGCTGATGGAAGTTCAGCAATAAAGAGTATTGTAGGTGAGGGTACGGAGATTTATGGTAATGTTGAAAATTCTGTAATTGGTTCAGGTGTCCGGATTGAGAAGGGTGCTGTAATTAAGAATTCAATAATTATGAATAATGCAGTCGTAAAGGAAGGCGCTGTTCTGGAAAAGGCTATACTTGCAGAGGGCGTTGTTGTAGGAAAGAATTCTCAGCTTGGTGTAGGTGAATATGCAGAGAGTGAATATTCAAGCAAGGTATATCAGTTTGATCTTGTTACAGTAGGTGAGAAGTCCGTTATCCCTGATAATGTTAAAATCGGAAAGAATACCGCAATTCTTGGAGTTACAACGCCGGATGAATATCCGGACGGGCTTCTGAAGAGCGGACAGGCTATCATTAAGGAGGACGGTGAATAATATGAGAGCGATAGGTATTATTTTGGCCGGCGGAAACAGCAGCAGGATGGGAGATCTTTCAGCCAAGAGAGCTGTAGCCGCAATGCCTGTAGCAGGATGCTACAGAGCAATTGACTTTGCACTTTCGAATATGTCAAATTCTCATATTCAGAAGGTTGCAGTATTTACACAGTACAACTCCCGGAGTCTGAATGAACACCTTAACTCTTCAAAGTGGTGGGATTTCGGTCGAAAGCAGGGTGGATTATATATTTTCACACCAACGATAACCGCAACTAACAGTTACTGGTATAAGGGAACGGCTGATTCACTTTATCAGAATATTGATTTCCTTAAAAATTCACATGAACCATATGTAGTAATAGCTTCAGGAGATGGTGTTTATAAGCTTGATTTTAACAAGGTTCTGGAAGACCACATTGCCAAGAATGCGGATATAACTATTGTTACAAAAGATATTCATCCGGAAGATGATGATATCAGTAGATTTGGTGTCGTGAAAGTAGGAGAGAACGGACGTGTTCTTGATTTTGAAGAGAAACCGCTTGTGGCTGAGACAAATACAGCATCAATAGGTGTTTATGTAGTAAGACGCCGACAGCTTATTGAACTGCTTGAAACGTGTGCAGCTGAAGGACGAACTGATTTTGTTAAGGATATTCTTATAAGATATAAGAATGTAAAGAAAATAAATGCATATAAACTTGGAAGTTATTGGAGAAATATAGGATCAATTGATTCATATTACAAGACAAATATGGATTTCCTGAAGTCTGATGTCAGAGATTTCTTTTTCCATCAGCAGCCTGGTGTATATACTAAAGTAGAGGATCTTCCTCCTGTGAAATATAATTCTGATGCTGTTACATCAAATTCACTTATCGCAAGTGGAAGCATTATAAATGGAACAGTTGAAAATTCTGTATTATTTAAGAAGGTTTATATTGGAAATAATACAATAATTAAGAATTCAATTGTTTTAAATGACGTACATATTGGTGATAACTGCTATATCGAGAACTGTATTGTTGAAAGCAGAGATACAATCAAGGCAAATACAACGCATACAGGTGAGCCCGGAAAGCAGAAAATTGTAATTGAGAAGAACTTTCGATATACACTTTAGAGGCAAAGGGGGAATTTGAGGTATGCAGATTACTGATATCAGGGTTAGGAAGGTTTTGAAGGAAGGCAAGATGAAGGCGGTTGTTTCTATTACGCTTGATGATGAGTTTGTTATTCATGATATCAAGGTGATAGAAGGAGAAAAGGGACTTTTTATTGCTATGCCAAGCAGAAAGTCGGCAGATGGTGAATACCGGGATATTGCACATCCTATTAATTCAGATACAAGACAGAAAATCCAGAACCTGATTCTTGATAAGTATAACGAATCAGAGTGGAATGAAACATCGAACGAATAGATGAAAAATATCATATAATTTTATAATTTTCGTAGCAAAAGGGGTGAAATGTAAAAGCATTTCGCCCCTTTTTACGTTATATTATCACATTTTTGTGAATTCTTGACTTTTTAATTTAACTTGTTACAATTACTAAATTGATTTAAATATGGGGCGAAAGATGTTTATGCTAATGGTTCAGTCGCAGATATGAGAAAAATATGTTTTTAAATTATGGAACGCATTTAAACGATGTATGTGACAATATAATAAAATATATAAAAAGTACGGGAATATGGAGAAAAATAAATGGACAAACTGAAAGCAGTTATACTTGCAGCTGGTAAAGGAACAAGGATGCAGTCGAATCTTCCAAAGGTACTTCATAAAGTGGCAGGAAAACCTATGGTACACTATACAATAGAAGCTGCAAAGGAAGCCGGAGCTGATGATGTTATAGTTGTTATTGGTTATCAGGGAAATCTTGTAAGGAGAGAGATAGTTGATGTTGTTGACTTTGTTGAGCAGACTGAACAGCTTGGCACGGGTCATGCTGTAAAAATGGCGGCACCTCTTCTTGGCGGCGAGGGTGATACTCTTGTACTTTGTGGAGATACACCTTTGATAACGGCAGAAACAATAAAAAAACTTTATGATACACATAAGAGACAGTCGAATGGTGTAACTGTACTTTCTGCAAAGCTTGATGATCCATCAGGATATGGAAGAATAATAAGAGATACACATGGTGAATTCCAAAAGATAGTTGAAGACAAAGACTGTAGTGCAGCTGAAAAAAAATGTAGTGAAATAAATTCCGGAATGTACATTTTTAATACTGATGCACTTATTGCAACATTAAATATGATCACAAATGAAAATGTTCAGGGAGAATATTATCTTACAGATACGATTGCTCTTATAAAAAATGCCGGTCTTAAATGCGGAGCTGTATCGGTTGATGATATAAATGAAATTCTTGGTGTAAATACAAAAGCGCAATTGGAAACAGCAGAGGAAATAATGCAAAAGCGTCTGATGAATGCTTAGAGGTATGAAATTTTGAAAATAATAGTTGGACTTGGAAATCCGGGTAATCAGTATGCGGGAACCCGACATAATACTGGTTTTTCTGTCGTGGTAAATCTTTCGGACAGATTTGGTATTCCAATTAATCACAATGAATGTAAAGCCTTGACGGGGCATGGAGTCATAAATGGTGAAAAGGTTATTTTGGCCGAACCACAGACGTTTATGAATCTTAGTGGCGAGTCGGTAGAACCTCTTCTTCACTTTTATAGATGTGACTCATCTGATTTGATTGTTATATATGATGATATTGACCTGGATCCAGGTCATTTAAGACTTCGTGCACATGGAAGTGCCGGCGGTCATAATGGAATGAAAAATATAATTAAAATGATTGGCAGTGACACATTTGACAGAATAAGGGTGGGTGTCGGAAAAAAACCTGATGGCTGGGATCTTGCAGACTGGGTATTGGCAAGACCTGAGAATCTGACTGAAACACGAAAGAATATAGAAAGAGCAGCAGATGCAGCCGTAATGATTGTAACAGACGGAATAGAGAAGGCTATGAATATGTATAATGGCTGATATTGAGTTTTATAGTAAATGGGGAAAAATATGGAAGCAATAACTGAGCCAATTGGTGAATGTGCGGCAATTAATGAAGCGTTTGCAGAAAAATATCCTCTTCATATATGGGGGCTGAACAGAAGCGCACGTTCAGCGGTGTCACAGGTGCTGCGTGTGCATGAAAAAAATAATTTCATGCTTATAGTTACCTATGATGATGCCCGGGCGGAAAAACTTTATGAGGATTATCGTTTCTATAATCGTGACACATATCTGTATCCACCCAAGGATGTTCTTTTTTATTATGCAGATGTTCACGGAAATGCAACAGCGGCAAAACGTCTTGAAATTGTAAAACGTATTGTAAAAAATGAACCAACTGTCATCATTACGACAATAGATGGTCTTATGGATCGACTTCCGGGACTTAAATATTTTGAATCACACACCTTTAAAATGAAAGTTGGTGACTCGGTTAATATTGATGACCTTAAGTCACAACTTATGATGGTTGGTTATGAAAATACTGTATTAGTTGAATCAACCGGGCAGTTTTCTGTCAGAGGAGGAATTATTGATATATTCCCTTTGACAGAAGAGTGCCCTGTTCGTATTGAACTCTTTGGAGATGAAATCGATTCTATCAGGGAGTTTGATGCTGAATCACAGCGTTCAATTGATGAACTTTCTGAAGTTGATATTTTTCCGGCAAGTGAGTTTGTATTAAGTCAAGAGCGTATTGCAAGGGGACTTGCTGAAATAAGTTCAGAAGCTGAAATTCAGGAAAATGCATTAAAAAAATCATTTCATACAGAGCAGTATAGCAGATTAAAAAAGACAGTAGATCAGATAAAAACTGAAATAGGTGAATTTAATTCGACTTCCGGACTGGATAGTCTTGTGACTTATTTTTACTCGACCACCGTTTCATTTCTGGATTACATACCCAAGGGGACATCAATATTTATAGATGAGCCGGAACGTGTACGTGTACGGGCAGAAAATTATTTTAATGAGTTTACACTTTCAATGCAAGGCAGACTTGAGGGTGGATATATTCTGCCGGGACAGGCTGAAATTCTTTATAGTGATGCAGTGACAATAGAGCGGCTGGCAAAAATGAAGCCTGTTCTTTATTCTGAATTCTACAAGAAGCAGACTGTATTTTCAGTAAGCTGTTTGCTCTAAAAAACT
>CALMUC010000065.1 GCA_937872845.1 uncultured Lachnospiraceae bacterium
GATATGTATTTTCCCTTATTTTTGCCCTTATGAGATAATCGTAAGGGAAATAAGGGAAAGTTTTATTTAGTCATTGCCTGCCACTTTATCAAGTAACCTTGCAGATTCCCGCTTGGCTTTTCTTGTAGAGTGTGCATAGACATTCATGGTGGTACTGACATCTGAGTGCCCTAACAGTTCCTGCACATCCTTTGGTGCTGCTCCATTTGCCAGAAGGTTGCTTGTGTAGGTGTGTCGCAACTGGTGAAAATGAAATCCTTCAAATCCATCCAGTTTCTGAGCAATCTTCCTGCAAACAATTCCTAACGTGCTTGGCAGTTCCAAACTTCCATCCGGTCTTAAGCAGACAAAGGATATTTCCTTATAATCTTCTGGAACATTCTCTGTTCCGTCCAGATGATAGAACTCATAGTAAACTCTGTTTTTGTCTTTTACTTCTCTGTAGTAGTTTTTGTGGTAAAGTTCTCCGTACTGCATTCGGTTTTTAAGTTGTTCCTTTCGGGCATTGCGAAGAATCTCTGCCAGTGTATCTCCAAAATCAACAATCCTTACCTTTTTTCGTTTGGTTGGTCCGATGATATTCTTGTGCCTTGAACCATCATATCGGATACTGCGTCTGATTGTAAGGCACTGTTCTTCAAGATTCACATCCTGCCATGCCAGACCACAGGCTTCACCGATACGAAGTCCTGCATAATAAGCTATCTGGATTGGAAGTATTGCCGGTGGATTGTAATTCTGTAGAAATTCAATCAGTCTTTCATAATCCTCTCGTGGAATTGGCTGTATATCGCCATCCATGTCATCATCGGAAAACAGGTCAACCTCATCCGTCTGGTATTTCAGCTTAATATACTGCATCGGATTGAAAGTGATATATTGCTTTGGTGATACTGCAAACCGGAATGACTGCTGTAATACTGCCGAGAAAGAACGAATGTAATCTTTGCTGTAACCTTTTCTTTCTGAACCATCTGGATAAGTGCCACCAAAGGAAAGCAGATCGAAGAAGGCTTGTAAATGCTCAGATGTTACATTTTTCAACTTTCTCTCTGAAATTGGATGCTTCTTGATGTTGGTAATAGCACCGAGGTAATTCTGGACTGTCCCATTACTGAGAGTACCGGTCTTTAATTCTTCCTCTGCCCATATATCAAGTAATTCTCCAACTGTAATATTTTCCGACTTTGCAATGAATTTCTTGCTTTCGTAATCGTCCATTGCCTGACGGAGCAGTTTTTCCGTTTCACTTTTACTTTCTGTTCCAGCGTATTCTTTCTGAACCAGATTGCCGCTTGCATCTTCTACATAGAAGCGGTAGTACCATTTCTTTCCTTTTTTTCTTA
Organism: uncultured Lachnospiraceae bacterium; assembly: GCA_937872845.1. Lineage (GTDB taxonomy): Bacteria > Bacillota > Clostridia > Lachnospirales > Lachnospiraceae > Eubacterium_Q. The sequence goes on from CALMUC010000065.1 coordinate 1,347, forward strand.
CAGATCCTTTTGCCATAATCGTGTGTCTCCTTTCGATATCAGACAATCGGAACTGATGAAATGCTTCTTGCGTGTAAGTATATCATAACTCCGGTTGTCGTTCTATACCGAATCGGAATCCTCATACAAAACTTCTGATAAAAGATTTTCAAGCCTTTGTTCTGCCATTTCCGGTTTCTTGGAATAAAGCCTTACGATATCTGCCATGTCGTTAAAGGCATTAACAGTGTGGGTGATCTCCCGGAGAAACATAATCTCGTTATATTCATCATTCGATTCAAACCCCATTACTTTTGCAATATCAGCTTCATTCGTGTTGCCCTTGTAATTCTTGCAGGCAAACTGGAATGATTCCAGAAACAGGTTATATTGCTTTAACATCAACAGCAGTAAATCTTTGGAAAAAGCATCTTCCTTTTTACTAAGGTCGAGAGGTAACTGTTTGAGAATATCGCCCATTGCATCACGAATCTGTAATTCTTTCTTATCCGTAATATCGGTTTCGTATTCATCGGTTTCCCCTCTGAGCCATTCAATAGATACATGAAGTGCTTCCGAAAGACCTTCCAGCACCATCTTTTTGGTATTGTCAATCGAACCATTCTCATAACGCAGGATTGTGGAAGCGGTAACTCCCATCTTCTCTGCAACATAAGGCTGTGTCAGATTTAATTCCAGACGACGCTGTTTTGCCCTGCTGCCTATCAGCTTGCGTAGTTCTTTATCTTTCATGCTGATTGCCTCCTTTTTCGGTATGTATGAATTATAGCATGTACCTCACATAATTGCAATATGCAATATAATAATTATTTTTAAAATTTCATAACGCTTGACAACACAATATAAAACCGCTATACTAACAGCACAACAAAAATTGCATAATGCAATTTATAAGGAGGTGACAAGATGACGGAAAGAAAGATTGCATTATCCATCGAGGAAGCAGCCGACTATACAGGAATTGGCAGAAACACTTTGAGAAAGCTGGTTGAATGGAAGAAGCTTCCGGTATTAAAGGTCGGAAGAAAAGTCCTTATTAAAACTGACATTCTGGAAAAGTTCATGGAAGCCAACGAGGGGCGAGATCTGAGGGATAAAGGAAATGTAAAAGCTGTCACAAGAAATGTGGCAACTTAAAAAGGCGGCTTCCTAAGAAACCGCCAAAGGTTCTATCAGACCGAAGCCATGATATACCTACACGCAAGAGGATTATACCATGTGCTTCTCCTGATATGCAACCGGGAACTGTTGTTTATCGGAAAAAGAAAGGATGAAGACGATATGGCGAAATCAACAAAGACTTATGAAGAAAGAATACGTGCATTAGAGAAAAAGGAACAGGAAAGCATTGAAGCTACAAAAAAGCTCATTGCACAGCGGAAGGAACTGGAAAAGCGAAAGAAAGCAGAGGAAAGTAAAAAACGAACCCACAGGCTCTGTCAGATTGGTGGCGCAGTGGAATCGGTTCTTGGCTGTCCGATTGAGGAGGAAGATTTACCAAAGTTGATAGGCTTCTTAAAAAGGCAGGAAACAAACGGAAAGTTTTTCTCAAAGGCGATGCAGAAAGAGCCACTTACAGATATGGAGGAAGTGTAATGGCGGAGGGAGTGGTTTTTCCATTCCCTTCATTGCCTTTGAATGAAGGGCGCACTTATGGACAACCAGAGGTCGTCCTTATAAGTTTGCCACAAGTGGCAACCGGTCTGCGCTTACGCTTGCCGGGCTCGTTCCGTCGGCGGGGCTTTCAGCCAGACCTGCTCATGCCGCAGGGGGCACTCTTGCGCAGAGGGCGTTCCGACAGCTTCACTTCTGCCAAACCAGAAGAAGATGCTGTCGGAAATCAATGCCGGATACGGCAGAAAGGGGGAATCGTATCATGGCGATATTTCACTTTACAGTAAAGATTGTCGGGCGCAGTAAAGGAAAATCTGTCATATCCGCATCGGCATATCTTAATGGAGATGTGATGAAGAATGAGGAAACAGGCAGAATCAGTTACTATACTTCCAAAAAGGAAGTCGTCTACACCAGTCTGATGATGTGCGAAAATGCACCTCCTGAATGGCTGCATGTACCGGAAGAAAATATAAAAAGGTTTCAACAGTCTATCCGTTATAAAAGAGCGGATGATAAAGATGCCGCACTGGAAAAGTTTAAAATCACATTTCAGAAACAGCGTCTATGGAATGAGGTATTGAAGATAGAAAAAAATGCAGATGCACAGCTTGGACGCTCATTTGAATTTTCCCTGCCGAAAGAATGGAGCAGACAGGAACAGATTGATTATACAACCGAATATATTCAAAAGACTTTCGTGGATAAGGGAATGTGTGTCGACTGGAGCATACACGATAAGGGCGATGGAAACCCACATGTGCATTTACTTGTAACCATGCGACCATTCAATCTGGATCATTCATGGGGCAGCAAAGAAGTCAAGGACTGGGATTTTGTCAGAGATACTGACGGAAATATCGTGGTTGATG
>CALMUC010000066.1 GCA_937872845.1 uncultured Lachnospiraceae bacterium
ATTACATTTATTTTATTCAGCCTTATTTTTTCATATAAAGCAGCAAACCAATTATCTTTTCTGGAATCATTTATTTCCTCAACGGCTGATTTTGATAAAATTCTTCTTTCAATACATGCATCTTTAAATTTATCTTCTCCAAACAACATATATAGTTCTTTCGCTGAGCCAGAAATCCTTAAAAATTCATTTTTCATTTCAGGCTTAATCTTTTCCAATGCTCCAAGCCACACAAGGTACTCTCTTTCTTCCAAATATATTTTCCTCTTATATATTTTCAACTCGTATCTTCAATTTATATTTTCAATTTTCATTCATATAATGAACTGCATCTTAAATCAATATCTCTTCTTAGAAACATTGCTTTATTTAAATCTTCTTCTGTAATTGTCTCATGCATATTAACATCTGCTACTGTAAGAGCAAGTTTTAACAATCTGAAATACCCTCTGGCTGAAAGCTTTTCACTCTCAAATTCATTCATAAGAAATTTTTTTTCATTTTCAGTAATTTTAATATACTTATCTATTTTCTTTTGTGGGATTGCACTATTATATTTGAAATTTTCTTCCTTAAATCTGAATGCCTGTCTTTCTCTTGCTGCCAAAACTATATTTCCGGCTTTTTCTGATGATATTGTATTTTCACCACTAAAAAGTTCTGTACCTGATAATCTTTTTACATAAGTACGAATATCTATCCTGTCCAATACCGGTTTACTTATTCTGTTCTGATAGTCGATAATTTCTTTCTCACTGCACCTGCACCTCGCTTCATCCGGGTAATAGCCGCACGGGCAGAGATTGCTTGCCGCTACAAGCATAAACTGCGCTGGAAATGTATATGATGCTCTTACTCTCGAAAGCATAACTTCTCCATCTTCCATCGGCTGTCTTAACGCTTCAATTACATTACGATTAAATTCCGGAAATTCATCTAAAAAAAGTATACCGCCATGAGAAAGACTTATCTCTCCCGGTACAGGAATATTCCCACCACCAATAAGAGCATTCACGGTTGATGAATGATGTGGTTCTCTAAACGGCCTTTCATCCGGAAGATAGCATTTATTTTTAAACATTCCTGCCACACTGTAAATTTTTGTCAATGTCAGTTTTTCATTATAATTAAGATTCGGAAGAATTCCCGGAATACATTTTGCTATCATTGATTTACCTGCACCAGCTTCTCCTGTGAGAAGGATATTATGGAAACCTGCCGCAGCAATGACAACTGCCTCTTTCATCTCTTTTTGTCCAATTATATCTGCAAAATCAAATTTTTCATTTTTTGAAGTTCTTTGTATTTTTTCTTCATATGCTCTTTGATAAATTTCAATCTTTCTTTCACCATCAATCATTGTCAGTATTTCTCCCAAAGATGAAACAGATACAATTGAAATACCTTTTACCAGCCCTGCTTCATCTGCATTTTCCTTAGGTACAAATATCATATCGAATCCTGACTTTTTTGCATAATCCACAATAGGAAGAACACCTGTTACCGGCAAAACACAGCCATTTAATCCCAGTTCTCCTATTATCATACTTTTTTTTAAATTTATTTTTACAGGTATTACCTGCATAGCAAGAAGGATTGCAATTGCAATCGGCAGATCATAGAGTGAACCTTCTTTTCTTAAGTCCGCAGGGGATAAATTAATTGTTATACGTTTAACAGGAATTGAGAATCCAGTATTTCTGATTGCCGTACGCACTCTGTCCCCAGCTTCCTTTACTGACGAAGAAAGATAGCCTACCATATTTAAAGACGGAAGTCCTGGACTTATATCAGCCTCTACTTTTATAAGCATACCGCTTATTCCAACTGACATCCCGCTATAGATTTTACTGTACATATTCTGCTCCTTCGCCTCTCCGGAGCGTATCGCATTAAATTTATTATAATAAAAAAAGGACAGCCGCATCAAGCAGCCATCCTTTGCATTTTAAATTTATCGCTTTCTTTTATTAAGAAAATAGTGCTATATTCTTTATTTTTATAAAATATATCAGAAACAGTTAACTATTTTTATTGCAATTTTATTGTAATCTATTTTTTTCCGCATCTAATGCTTCCATAATTCTTTTGTAATGCAGAAAATGTCCGGCATCCGCAAGTTCTTTTATTTCACTCTCATCGGCTATTTTATATCCAATAGCTTCCTCTGACTGCAGCTTTATATCTGAAGGGAGAAAATCTAATTTAAAATGATAAATATCTGTAAAATAATTATCTCCACGCCTGAGATCTTCATTTTTATAGGTATATATAAGTCCTCCCTCTGCTTTTGAAACATCAAGTCCCGTTTCTTCCTTCACTTCACGGCATACACCTTCAAAAGATGTCTCACCCGAATGAACTCCTCCGCCTGAAATTTCCCAATCACCGGCGGCCCATTTTTTATCCATGGCTCTCTGAGTAATCAGGAACTTATGGTCAGACCGTTCAATAAGTCCTAAAACTATAAGAATATATTCGCCTTTTTGAAGGAAATACTTTTTTCTGGCAACTGTTCTTTGCGTCAGTTTTTTTTCAGAATTATATATGTCAACGATCTCTTCCATTTCTTCTCCGTTTTCCAGCTTCTTTTTTTCTTACTGAATATCCAAAACTTCCAAGTTTATTTCCAAGTGCATAATACTCACCATGAACATAGGTTATAAGTCCTGTTTTATTCAAATGAAATCCTCCGTTTTCATCAAAGTATTCATCATTTACAGTTATTCCAACCACTTTTGCAAGAAACATATCATGGCTTCCAAGAGGAATTATATTTTCCACTTTACAATAAATATTTACAGGTGATTCTTTAATCGCCGGCGTCTGCATAAATTCAGACTTATACTGTGACAAATTGCACTCACGCCATTTGTCAAAATCTTTTCCGGAACGGACACCACACCAGTCAGAAGCATGCACAAGCTTTTCTGTGACAAGATTGATTACAAACTCTCCTGAATTTTTTATCATATCATAAGAATATCTTTCAGGTCTGACAGAGATAAACACCATCGGTGGATCAGAACAGACCGTCCCCGTCCATGCAACTGTCAGAATATTTGTATTCCCCGCGTCTTTATCACAGCATGAAACCATAACTGCAGGAATAGGATAAAGCATATTTCCAGGTTTCCAGTTCCTTTTCATTATTGAATCAACTTTATATTCTTTAGCCGATAATGATTTTTTTTCATCACTAATATTTGACTTATTATGACTATTATTTTTTGAACTGTCTGCTTGTAAACTTTTTTTTGATAAATTTGCATATATATCTTTTT
>CALMUC010000067.1 GCA_937872845.1 uncultured Lachnospiraceae bacterium
TAATGGAAAATTATCCACGGTTCTATTTTGTTTCTTCTACAACGAAGGTTATTACGGATTTCAAACAATTATCTGAAGAATTGAGTTTTAAAGAATTTCGTTATGTTGTGCCTGATTTTCGTTTTAATAAAGAATTTAAAAAGTTGGAAACTTTATCAGATTTTCAAAAAGCCAAGGTAGAATTTTTATGGAATGAATGCTGCTGGTTTGAATGCAGTGACCGTAAGGCGTGTTATGAGAATGTAAGTCGCAAGGTGCTTGGTGAAAACTGCAATGATCATATATGCATTTCTCCTGATTCAGGTGAAGGGTATGTTTTTTCAAGAGCAATGCAAAACCGAGGGTTTATCGGCCTGGATGATATAAGAAAAACATATATGCCCAAGGGATTTACAGATTTTAAAATTGAGGGGAGGAGTCTTGGCAGTGCACTTGTTTTGGAATTGCTGCTATATTATCTTACAAAACCAAAGTATCAGCTTAAGGTTAGAGAGAAAATATATTTGAACAGTTCTCTGGACTTGTTTTAAAAAATATATGAGAAGGATATAAAAATAAATTATTGCAATGATTATAAATTTTGTATCAAAAAGGATAACTTATGGAAAAAGGAAAAAAAGAAACCTGATTTTACATATAGAAATCCTGCAAGATTGTATCATAGCAGTGAAATTGACTATATAATGAAAGAACGTGGTATGGAAACAGAAAAAAAATTCTGTAATTATGATGGTCAGGCTTACGATGAAAATAAAATACAGTTAATGGTTATATCAAAAAAGTTATGATAATGTGATAGCTCTGTTACATAAAATATGAAGGATAAAATATTAAGAGAAGATGAAATATTATGTATATCAAACATATATGATCTTTCGTTTGCTATATGAAAAGTTATTCAAATTTGAAAAAATAAAAGCATTAGAGTACAATAATATAAGGTTTGGAAAATTGTCATATTGGAAATGGGAATAAGGAATAAGATAAATGAAAAATAAAATTACGATTATTCTTGCAATTTTATGTATTATTGTACTTGCAGTGGAAATCATTGGTTCCAGAATGAATATTCATGTGGATGCATGGGGAGCAGCTACAGAGGAAATATCTGACACATCTTTAATACAAATCAAAGACACTTCAAACATAGAACTTCCAACGGATAATTTTGCCATAACATCATCGACTGATTCGGTAAGCAAGAGTAAGACCGGTGACGATAAAACTGATATCGGCAAAACAAATACAAATCAAACGAAAAATATCAGTGAAACACAAAAGAATACGAAGGTATCTGATAAGAAAAGTGAAGAAAAAGCAACAACAGGGGATTCAGATACTGAAACGATGTATGCAAAAACAATTGTGAATGTCAGAGCCTTTCCAGATACGAGCAGTAAAAGGATTGGATCAATCAATGCCGGAGGTATAGTTACAGTGAAAGATAGTGCTGAAAAATCCGGGTGGTATAAAATTGATTATAATGGAAAAAATGCATATGTTATGGGGAAATATTTGACGGCAGAAAAGCCTGCTGCAAAGAGGTAGATTTTCTCAGAGGAATATTGATAATGTTTTTTAAAAAAAGTATAGAACAAAATAAAATAATGGCAATAGATATGCATTGTCATATTATTCCCGGAGTGGATGACGGTGCAGCGGATATAGAAGAGTCTATGAAAATGTTCCATATTGCAAAAGAACAGGGAATAATGTCAATTATAGCTACACCGCATTATCACGTAAACAGAGGGCATGCATCTGTAAAAAAAATTCAAAATCAGGCTGATTTACTTCAGGAAGCGATTTCAAATGAGAATCCTGATTTTCATATCTATCTTGGTAATGAGATTAATCATAACAGCGAAGCCTTTGAAAAATTAAGGGATAAACAGATTAACACAATGGCAGGTTCAGATTATATACTGGTAGAATTTTCACCAGGTGACAGTTTTAAAATGATATATCAGGCTTTATACATGTATCAGTCTGAAGGCTATTTTCCGATTCTGGCACATATAGAAAGATACAGAAGTTTGTATGGTCATATGGATTATATAGAACAGCTCCATGAACTTGGAATTTATTTCCAGATAAATGCCGGTACTATTGCAGGAAATAATGGAAAAGAAAGCCAAAAATTTGCAGATGAAATCATGAAAAGAGATATGCTGAATTTTGTTGCAACTGATGCGCATAATGCACTAAATAGGAAACCGCAGATTGATAAAGCAGTTATCAGAATAAGAAAATTGTTTGGTGAGAACCGCGTGAATAAATATTTATATGAAAATCCGCTTAATATTATAAAAAATGAAGTCATATAAACTTTGATTATTTGAAATTCACCTTATATATCAAGTTAATTATATAAATGTAAAAATGAGGTAAGATTATGAAATCTGTAAATGATGATGAAATTGAAATAGATTTGAGGGATGTATTTGCTGAATTGCTTATTCACTGGAAAGCTATTTTACTTGCAGTTATTCTTTGTGCAGAAATAGCCTTTGGATATGGTGATTTTTTTACTGTGCCGCAATATGCATCAACGGCTAAATTGTATGTTTTAACAAAAAGTACATCAATAACAAGTCTGGCAGATATTCAGACAGGAGCAAATCTTACGCATGATTATCTTATAGTTGTCACAGGAAGACCTGTATTGGAACAGGTTATTTCAAATTTGAAATTGACAGAGTCTTATGAAGAGTTAGAGAAAAAAATTGATGTTAATAACCCGCAGGATACAAGAATTCTGGAGATAACAGTTAAAGATCAGGATCCTAAACATGCAAAAGTTATTGCTGACGAGGTTGCTGATGTTTCAGCTGCATATATAGCCGAGAAAATGGATCAGGATCCGCCAAATGTAATTCAAAAAGGGTACACAGATGGAGATCCTGTCAGTATGAGTTTGAAGAAGTATACTGCAATTGGCGGGGCAGTCGGATTATTTCTTGCTGTGGCTGTGATTATAATTTCTTACATATTTAATGACACTATCATGAATCCGGAAGACATGGAAAAGAAGGTAGGAATAAATGTACTTGCTTCACTGCCGATAGATGGTAAGGAAGAATAAAATTAAAAATATAAGAAAAGCAGGAGTTTTAGATATTGAAAAGGGGAAAAAGTAAATGGAAGCGGTTAGATTGGCCCGGTTAAAAGAACAGAGTTATGCAATGAAAGAGTCGCTGCGTGAACTTAGAACAAATATTCAGTTTTGCGGAAATGATGTAAGAGTTATTCTTTTTACAAGCTCAGTTCCTAATGAAGGGAAAAGTACGGTTGTTATGAACCTGGCACGTTCTATAAGTGATGCGGGAAAAAAAGTTCTTGTGATAGATACGGATATGCGCAAATCAGTTCTGATAGGACGAATGAAAGTCCGTAATGTTGAAAGAAGAGAGATTTACGGTTTGTCTCATTATTTGTCTGGACAGAAAAATATTGAAGATGTCATTTATGCAACACAGATGCCAAAACTTTTTATGGTTTTTTCGGGACCGATAGTTCCGAATGCAACTGAGATTCTGGAAAAAAGTTATTTTAATGAACTGGTAAATTATGGAAAAGAAAATTTTGATTATGTTTTAATTGACAGTGCACCGATTGGAAGTGCGATTGATGCTGCAATTGTTGCAAAGCAGTGTGACGGAGCAATTATTGTTGTGGCGCAGGGAGAGGCCAGCAGCCGTTTGATTCTGAGTGTAAGAAAACAGCTGGAAGCATCTGGTGTAAGGATACTTGGTGCTGTTTTAAATAAAGTAAAGATGCAGAAAAGTCATTATTATGGCAAGTATTATGGCAAGTATTACGGCAAGTATTATGGACATTATTCCGATTACAGTGGCGATGAAAGAAAAAATGGAAAGAAAATAGCTGAAAACAAAGTAAATGAAAAAGCGTAAAAGAAAATAATTTGAAAGAAAGCAGCATCAAATAAAGAAATATTAAAGAAACAATATAAAATAATTAAACTTAAAATATAAATAAATACATCAATCCGTGCTTATGGATGATGTAATATTTATATATATGACAGAACAGAGATGCATATAATAAATGAATACAGACAAAAGATATAGAGGAATTGTGGTATTTAAATGAAAAAAGATGAAGTAAAGAAAAGGTCGAAAACAGTAAAAATAGTTGTTTTAGTATTATTGATTGTCCTGCTTGGAGTGGTTATTGTAATCGGGAAAAATGATATTTTATCATTTTTTGAAATTCAGGACACAGCAAAGTCAGGTGTTAAGGACAGTAGTAAGACTGAAACAAAAGCTGTAAATACAGAGAAAAATGTATCTTCTGCATCAGATGCATCTGAAAAATGGCAGGAAGGAACTGTATATTATAAAGGCAAAAATTATAAATACAATAATAATATCAAGACATTTTTGTTTATGGGAATAGATCAGGATGGCAAAGTAAAAAAGGCTGCGGATGGTATTGGCGGAGGTCAGTCAGATGCAATGTTTTTGCTCGTTGAAGATATGGAAAATAAGAAACTTTCGATAATTGCAATTAACAGAAATGCAATGACAACTATAGATGTTTATGACAGAAGCGGAAAAGCACTGGGACAGGCAACAATGCAGATATGTCTTCAGCATGGTTATGGTGATGGCATGAAGTTAAGCTGTCAGAGAAGTGTGGCTGCAGTTGAGAGAATGTTTTATAACATTCCAATAAGCGGATATCTTGCTATGAATATGGATGGAATAAGAAATCTTAATGATGCCGTTGGCGGTGTAGAGGTGACAGTTTCAAAAGATTTAGTTTCCGGAGGGTTATCACTAAAGAAAGGTGCGCATGCCGGCCACCC
>CALMUC010000068.1 GCA_937872845.1 uncultured Lachnospiraceae bacterium
CTGAAATAGGACGTCTGATTACAAGACTTGTTGTTTCAGATATGTCTAAATGTATAAAAAAAGGATTTGACTTTAATAAAGTTTCACTTAATTATTCATGCGGACAGATTAATGATAAGGGATATATTAAATATTTAAAAGAAACTCTTGATGAATTTAATATTCCATACAGTAAAATTGAAATTGAAATTACAGAAAGTCTCTTCCTTGATAATAGTAATGAGGCAATGGAACTTTTTAAAGCACTGAAGGATTTAGACATATCTATAGCTCTTGATGATTTTGGAACAGGATTTTCATCTCTTAATTATCTTACTTATATTCCGATTGACTATATGAAACTTGATAAATCAATGGTTGATAATTATCTTGTTCCTGGCAAAGAAATATTTATTGAAGATCTTGTTAATATGGCACATCATTTACATAAAGGTATTATTGTTGAAGGCATTGAACATAAATGGCAGTATGAACAGATGAAACAATTGAATGGTGACTATATTCAGGGATATTATTTTTCAAAACCTATATCGGTAGAAGAGATATTAGAATTTAAACCTGAAATAAAAGATATATGATAGGAAATAAAAAAACTCTTTTCAAGATTGAAAAGAGTTTTTTTTGTAGTCCGTACGGGAATCGAACCCATGATTTCGCCGTGAGAGGGCGACGTCTTAGCCTCTTGACCAACGGACCATATGCAACGACTTGTATATTAACAGAGCAGCAGAAAAAAAGCAAGCATTTTTTATTTAAACTTTATAATTAATTTTCATTATTTCTAATTTAATTATACGAAATAATGTCTTTATAATTTTTATATATATCCAGAACATATAAAGATGACTTTTGTCATTTTGAAATTAACTAAAGTTACTTTAATTAAATATATAAATCAAGTAGCATATAGAAATGAAATAGATATGTGGCAAGGAAAAGAATATATATAAGGAGAATTTGATTATGAATGCACCAGTTGTTAAAATTGAAAATCTGGTAAAAAGATATGGCGAAAAAGTGGCTGTAGATAATTTTTCACTTAACATAATGGAAGGTGAAATAGTTGGATTGTTGGGACCAAATGGTTCAGGCAAGACTACAACAATTAATTGTTTGCTTTCAATTCTAAAATATGACAAAGGAAATATAGAGATATTCGGACAGAAGATGCGCCCGAATGCTTATGATATTAAGAAAAATATTGGAGTTGTCATGCAGAATGTAGCTGTGATAGATGAACTTACGGTGTATGAAAATATAGATTTTTTTTGCGGATTATATATCAAGGATAAGAATAAGAGAAAAGAATTAGTAGAGGAAGCAATAGATTTTGCAGGTTTGAAGGAATATATAAAATTCAGACCTAAAAAATTATCAGGAGGACTTCTCAGAAGATTAAATATTGCTTGCGGAATATCACATAAACCCAAACTCATTATTTTTGATGAGCCTACAGTTGCAGTTGATCCTCAAAGCAGAAATGCAATACTTGACTGGATAAGGGATCTGAATCATCAGGGGGCAACGATTATATATACATCTCATTATATGGAAGAAGTTGAAGAGTTATGTTCAAGAATATTAATTATGGATCGAGGAAAAAATGTTGCGGAAGGAACGGCTACTAAATTAAAATCAAGTTTAAAAAAAAGAGAAACAATTACAGTAGATATGAAAAATATATCTGATGAAATAGTAGAGGGTATAAGTGAAATTAATCATGTATATGATGTTAAAGAATCAGGTGAAAAACTCATAATAAAGTGTGATGGAGGAACTCATAATCTGGTGAATGTTATGAATTATCTTATGGAAAATAATGTGGATTTTGGAAGAGTGAATTCAGAACTTCCTACTCTTAATGATGTATTTCTTGAAATTACAGGAAAGGAGCTTAGAGACTGATGTTCCTGAATTTACTGGTTTATAAATTTAAAGAATTATTAGGAAAAAAATGGATAATTGCCTGGACTCTTATATTTCCATTGGTTTTGGGTACAGCATTTTATGCTGGTTTTGGCAATCTGATCAAAAAGAATTTTTCAGTATTTTCCCCGATTAATATTGCGCTGGTAACAGATAATGGATCAAGCTCATTTTCTAAAATGGTCAGATTATTATCGGAGAAAAAAGATATGTCCAATAGCGGCACTTCACAGATGTTTTATCTCACTGAAACAACTGGGGATAAGGCAGAAAGTCTTTTAAATAAGGGCAAGATAACAGGAATTTATTATGACTATAAGGATAGCAAACCTTCACTATCGGTTTCTGATACAGGGATGAATCAGACAATTCTGTCAGAATTTTTAAAAACATATTTGAATAATGAAAAAGTTATGATTGATATGAGCACTAAGGGTATGACAGCAGAGGAGATTGGGAAAATTCTGAATGAACTTTCAAGTAATGAAAATCTGTCTGGGATTACTTTCAAAGCTAAACCTGTATCACCATATATGCAGTATTTTTATTCACTTTTAGCAATGGCATCTTTGTTTTCGTCGTGGGTGAGTGTGGATTTTATGCGTGGGATATCTGCAAATAAGTCTGATAAAGGACTTAGATTTGAATGTTCTCCCACACATAAAATACAGGCAGTTGTTACATCTGTTGTTGCAGGAATTATTATTGCATTATTTTCAAATATACTTATAGTTGTTTATCTTAATTTTATACTGGGTCTATACTTCGGAGTGCCAATAGGATATGTGATAATTATTACAACACTAGGTAGTACATTGGGAATTACAAGTGGTCTTGCAATAAGTTCTTTTACGGCAGGAAATAAGACAATGGATATTGTAATACCGTTGTCGTTTTCTATGATATCATCATTTTTAAGTGGACTTATGGTTGGAAATATGAAACAGATAATAGAACTTAATTGTCCTATTATTAATAGAATTAACCCTTCATCGGTGTTTACAGATGCATTATATGTAGCCGGAACATATGGAATAAATGCTGATTACTGGAAAGATGTAATAGTTTTAGCAGGTATGATTTTGTTATTCATTATGGTGGCTGCAATTAGATTATCGAGGAGGTCTTATGACAGTATTTAATACTTTTCTCACAATTTTTAGAAGGAACTTAAAATCCTTGCTCATATATCTTGTGGTATTTGTGGTTTTTGGTAATATGTCTGCCAAAGCAAACGCTGATACAATGAAAAAATCTTTTGAAGAAATAACACTGAAAGTTTCAATAATTGATAATGACAATAGTGAGTTATCAAAGGCTTTAATCAACTATATTGGATCAGAAGATGAAATAAAAAATCTTAAAACAAAAGATTTAAAAAAAATAAATGATTATGTAAGATATGGTTTAGTAGATTATGCTGTGATAATTCCCAAGGGATATCAAAAGAATATTGATAATGGGAATCTTGAAATAAAATATATTTCAGGTGGAACTACAACATGTGAAGCTATAATGACAAGAAAAATCAATACATTTTTAAACGATGTAAAAGCATATAAAAAAAGTAAATCAACGTTAAATGAAAGTATAGAAAAGGCCAAAACTGCTGCAGGTATGGCAGATGATTCAGATGTAAGTATTATATCTTCTGCAGTTAAACAGGGTAAAGATTATTTGTATTATATATTTAATTTTGCTGCGTATGGACTATATATGGTTCTCTGTTTGGCTATTTCTATAGGGCTTGTTGCAATAAAAGAAGAGAATGTTCAAAATAGAATGGCAATATCACCATATTCATTTTTAAGGAAAAACATAGAAATCATTCTTGGTATTCTGGTGTTGTCTTTGATAATAGTTGCTCAATTTATTTTACTTTCAGTTATTTACGGAATTAAAAGTCCTGAAATTAATAAAATCGGATTTTATATATTTAATATTCTGATCACTATGCTGCCAGGAATAAGTATTGGTTTTGCAATAAGTTCAATATCTAATGATGAAAATATAATAAATTTGATTTCTAACTGCATAAATCTAACAATGGCTTTTATAAGTGGAGTTTTTGTCAGTAAAGAAATTTTAAGTGACGGAGTCCAAAAAGTAGCACGTTTTTTCCCTATGTATTGGTATGTAGAAGGAAATGAGGTAATTAACAATAATCCTGTCAAAAATATACTTGGTTCTGATTTTATCGTTTGTGTTATAATGCAGTTGTTATTTGCAGTTTTGATATTCACAACTGGTCTTACAATAAATAAAATCCGGGAAAGAGCGTAAAACATAAATTAAAAATATATATCATTAACATGTCAGGGATAAAGTGAGAATCAAAATACTATATGATACGAAAAACTATCTCAAGAACTTTAATATGTGCCGCCATATATTTTTTGATATATGCAGACAAGAATATGAAGACTATAGATATAGCAATGTCAATCTGTATTCTTTTATTATTTGAAATAAGTATGCTGGTAAAAAATAAAAATATAGAAATTTTAATTTTAATTATTCCGTTTATAATATCTTTTGCAATTATATACGGTAGAGATTCACATCAATTATATAAATTTATTGGACTTATAATAGTATTTTTGTGTGGATTATTCCAATATACATGTAATGAAAAATTAGAAAGTGCCAGGAAACAGATTCATTCAATCATGGATTATGGATCTGAATATTCACAGAAACTGATAAAGACTAACAGACTTCTCAGAATTGAGCAGGATCGAGAGATACATATGGCAATGCTAGCAGAAAGAAGCAGGATATCAAGAGAAATTCATGACAATGTAGGACATATGCTGTCAAGGGCGATTGTTTTGTTAGGGGCAATCAGAACAGTAAATAAGAATGATATTATTGATGAACATCTTATAACTCTGGCTGAAACATTGGATAGTGCCATGGAAGAAATGAGAACTTCTGTTCATGATATTCATAATGACTCTATAGATCTGGAAAAAAATATTTTAGATATAATTGCTAAAATTCCTGAACGCTTTAATGTTAATTATGATCTGGATATAGATCAGAGTCTGAACAGCAGGTATTCAATGGCTTTGATTGCAATATGCAGGGAGGCTGTTTCAAATATTTTAAAACACAGTAATGGAGATGATATTCAAATTACTGTTCATGAACATCCTGGATTTGTGAGTATGATGATACATGATAATGGGTGTGTTTCGATAAAGACGAGAGAAATGTTAGAAATGAACAAAGATACAGGTATTGGTCTGACTAATATCATATCACGAGTGGAGGAACTAAAAGGAAACATTCATATTTCCGGAGAATCAGGATTTAAAATATTTTTAACAATACCTAAAGTGTGAAAGGATCTAAGATGCAAAAAATCACAATACTAATAGTAGATGATGATGAACTTGTGACAATGTCGCTTGGGATGATTCTTGGAGCAGAACCTGATCTGAAAATAATAGGTAAAGGAAATAGCGGGGCGGATGCAATCAGACTGTATGATGAATTGAAACCGGATATACTTATGATGGATATCAGAATGAGTGATATGAATGGTGTTGATGCCGCAGAAATAATACTTCGCAACAATAATGATGCAGTTATTCTTTTTTTAACAACATTCCAGGATGATGAATATATAATCAAAGCTCTTCAGCTTGGTGTTAAAGGATATATTTTGAAACAGAATTATGATTCAATACCAGATTGCATACGTGCAGTTATGAGAGGGCAAAATGTATTTGGCGGAGAGATAATCAGAAAGATGCCTAAAATATTTGAAAGCCAAAATAAAGAATCTGGTGTGAATAATGCAGCGGTAGTGGCAGATGATTATGTTGATGATGAGTCAGCAGAAAGAGAAATATACCGCAGAGTGGGGATTACACCGAAGGAATATGAGGTTATTCAATTTGTTGCTCTGGGATATTCAAATAAAGAGATTTCAGAGAGGATTTTTCTGTCTGAGGGAACAATAAAAAATTATATTAGCAATATTCTTGATAAGCTTGATCTTAGAGACAGAACGCAGCTGGCTATATTTCACCTGAAAAATAAAGAAACAAACAAAGGTTAAGCAAAAATAAAAAATTCAGAACATTATATTTATTATTATGTTCTGAATTTTTTTTGATATTGATTTTAATATTGAAAATTAAACTTCAGTAATTACAAATTAATATTTAATTTTAATTATTGTATTGATTCTTTTCTGGTCTGGAATCTCGTCACCAAGCATTTTACAAGGTATATCAACTAAGATGTAACGTTCTGTATGACCGCGATAAGAGATATGTCCATTTTCGTCAACTATTTCTTCTATAAGGATATTTAAATCTTTTCCCTTGAAATTATCTTCAAATTCTTTTTGGTTTCGATTTCTCATATCAATCAAAACAGCACTTCTTTGTGATTTGACTTTCTCAGGAATCTGGTCTTTCATTTTATCTGCAACAGTTCCTTTTCTTCTTGAATATTTAAACACATGCATTTCATAAAATTTAATCAGTTCAAGATTTTTTCTTGTTGTTTCAAAATCTTCATCCGTTTCACCGGGAAATCCAACAATTATATCAGTTGTAAGAGCAGGATTTTCAAAATACTGGCGTATAAGATTACATTTAGATATAAATTCTTCAATTGTATATTTTCGGTTCATTCTGGAAAGTGTTCTATTACATGCACTTTGGAGTGATAAATGAAAATGAGGACAAAAATTTTTCAGTGAACTTACTTCTGCAAGAAACTCATCAGTGATCACACGAGGCTCAAGTGAACCAAGACGAATTCTGTCAATGCCTTTGATTTTTGAAATCTGAACGACAACATCTTTTAATTTTTCACTTGTCGCATCATCATCATAACTTGATAAATTAATACCGGTAAGTATAATTTCATGAACGCCATTTTCAGCAAGATCATTTACTTCTTTTAATATAGTGTGAATGGGTTTACTTTTTATACGGCCACGTACATAAGGAATGATACAGTAACTGCAGAAATTATTACATCCATCCTGAATTTTAACATAAGCTCTTGTATGAGAATCAGGAGTACAGATTGATAAGTCTTCAAAATTTGGATCTAAATTAACATCAATATAATTATCATTAATGATTTCACCTGATAAGTATTCTGATATGAGTCTGACTATATCTTTTTTGCGATTATTTCCGACAATAAGATCAACGGAAGAATCCATTTTCACTTTATCTACGGATGCCTGAACATAGCATCCTGTAGCAACTATGATAGCATTTGGATTTTCCTTCTTTAGACGATGAATTATTTGTCTTGATTTCCTGTCTGCAACATTTGTTACTGAACAGGTATTAATAATACAGATATCATTTTCTGTTTCATTACCGCTTATAGCACCTTCTGCAATAAGTGATTCAAGCATTGCATCATTTTCATATTGATTCACTTTACAGCCCAGAGCGTATAAAAAAACTTTTTTTCCATTTAACACATTGTTCATGGAATTTAAACCTCGATTTAATTTGACTTTTTAATTAGCAACTTCTATATTATAACAT
>CALMUC010000069.1 GCA_937872845.1 uncultured Lachnospiraceae bacterium
AATTTTGATTGATAATTTTTATCAGTATTGGTGCAAAATCAACAGGAGGTATCTATGACAGATATTCAAACTTTAAAAAACAATATTGTTTCGGGTGATTTCAAAAAAACTTTTGCTGATTTGTATGTGGATTCTCTGCGAATTCCCTATGAAGAAGCACGTTACATAAGAGCTCTGGATTCATTTTCAAAAACATTCAGTAATACTGATATTCATATTTTCAGTGCACCCGGAAGATCTGAAATTGGTGGAAATCATACTGATCATCAACGTGGCGAAGTACTTGCAGCTTCAATCAATAATGACATTTTAGCTATTGTATCATCTACAGATGACATGAAGGTTTCCATTATGTCTGAAGGATATAAAATGATAACTATTCCCATAACAGACACCAAAATAGTGAAACATGATTCCGGAACCACCATAGCATTAATACGTGGAGTTATTGATGGTCTTAAAAGAAAAGGACATGTTGCAGGCGGTTTCAATGCATATGTCACCAGTGATGTACTACGCGGTTCCGGCCTTTCGTCTTCTGCCGCTTTTGAAACCCTTATTGGTACAATTGAAAACGGACTATATAACAATAATTCGATAGATGCAGTAGAAATTGCGGAAATCGGACAATATGCTGAAAATATTCATTTTGGAAAGCCATGTGGACTCATGGATCAGATGGCATGTTCTGTCGGCAGTCTTTGTCATATTAATTTCATTAATCCTGAAAATCCATTTGTCGAAAAAGTTGATTTTGATTTTGAAAATGCCGGTTATTCACTATGCATAACAGACACAAAAGGATCGCATGCAGATCTGACAGATGACTATGCTGCGATTCCAGCTGAAATGAAAGAAGTTGCTTCATTTTTCGGTAAAAATGTCCTAAGTGAAGTGCCTTACAATGTTTTCTGGAATGCAATTCCCGATATCCGGGCAAAAAAAACAATCAGTGACCGCGCCATATTGAGAGCAATACATTTTTACGGTGAAACAAAAAGAGCTCATGACGAATATGAAGCATTAAAAAATGGTAATCTTGATGAATTTTTCTATCTGTTTAAAGAGTCTGGCGACTCATCATTTAAATATCTGCAGAACGTATATACATGCCGGGACATAACAAATCAAAATGTCGCAATAGCTCTTGCTGTAAGCCAGTCTGTCCTAGGTCCGAATGAATTTGCAAGAGTCCATGGCGGAGGCTTTGCCGGTACAATTCAGGCATTTGTAAAAAATGATAATGCCACATCTTATCAAACTGAGATGGATAAAATATTTGGGAAAGGTTCGTGCTGTATTCTGAAAATAAGACAATATGGCGGTTTTCAGATTGTCTGAATGTTTTAACTCTATCTATTAAAGATTACTGTATGCAGTGAATTTCTGCATCACATAAAGGATATAATTTTAAGAACAGGAAATTCATAAAATTTTTTAAAGCTTTATATCATTAAAAAGGAGTCATACTATGAGTGTGAAAAATGTTTATACATATATTGATTATCTTATAAAATATGGAGTTGATTCAGGGCTTTCAGATGAAGATGATACAACATTCATTACTAATCGTCTTCTTGAAGTTCTCGCACTTACTGACTATGAATATGTTGAAAGCAACTTTTCTGAATGCAATATTCCCCTTGCAGATATATTAAAAGTTCTTACTGATTATGGTGCTGAAGTTGGTCTTTTCGAAAATACAGCTGCAAATCGTGATCTGTTTGATACGAAACTAATGGGATGTCTTACACCAATGCCTTCGTTCGTACGTAATAAGTTCAGATCTTTATATAGTGAATCACCAAAATCCGCAACAGACTTTTACTATGCATTCAGTAAAGCTACAAATTATATTCGAACTGACAGAATTGCAAAAGATGAAAAGTGGACAGCTGATACAAAATTCGGAACGCTTGATATAACAATAAACCTTTCAAAGCCAGAAAAAGATCCGCGAGATATTGCCGCCGCAGGGAAAGCAAAATCATCCGGTTATCCTAAATGCCTCCTATGTCTTGAAAATGAGGGATACGCCGGTCATTTATCTCATCCTGCCCGCCAGAATCACCGTGTTATTCCTGTTATGCTAAACTCAGAACAATATTATCTTCAGTACTCTCCGTATGTTTATTACAATGAGCATTGTATTGTCTTTAATAAGAATCATATTCCAATGAAGATATGCCGTGATACTTTCGCAAAACTTCTTGATTTTGTAAGACAGTTTCCTCATTATACTCTTGGATCAAATGCCGACCTTCCTATTGTTGGCGGTTCAATACTGTCTCACGATCATTTTCAGGGTGGCGGATATGAATTTCCTATGGTTCGTGCTCCATTTGAAAATGACATTGTTTTCAAGAATTTTGAAGATGTACACAGCGGAATAATAAGATGGCCTCTTTCAACTATACGCCTGCAGTGCAAAGATCCTTCAAGAATTGTTGGTCTTGCCGATAAAATTTTAACTGCATGGAGAGGCTATTCTGATCCTGCTTTCAATATTTGTGCTTTTACTGACTCAACTATGCATAACACTATTACGCCTATTGCAAGAATGCGTAACATCGATGGTGAAAACTATTTTGAACTTGATCTTGTCTTAAGAAATAATATAACAACCGATGAACATCCTCTCGGATTATTTCATCCTCACGAGCAGTATCATCACATCAAAAAAGAAAATATCGGATTAATTGAAGTTATGGGACTTGCAGTACTTCCTGCACGACTCGAAAGTGAAATGGCTCATCTTGAAGAAATCATTCTTTCAGGAATTTCAGATTCACTTACTGATGATGAAATCATAAATAATCTGTCTCATGCAAAAGATACATTGTCACATAAAGACTGGGTAGCTTCATGGCTTCCAAAATACAGGTCATCCATCACTGATCCCGGAAATCTGCATAACATCGTACAGCAGGAAATAGGAATTGTTTTTTCAAATGTACTTGAAAATGCCGGTGTATATAAAGAAACTGAAAATGGAATAATTGCTTTTATGGAATTCATCAAATATGTAAATTCATGATCTGCACATAACGAGCACAGATTTGCTTTTATATAACCATATAAAACACATAATCAATTCACAGAAAAATAATCAGCTCATAAATATCATAATAAAACTCCTGTAAATAATTTATATTATTTACAGGAGTTTTTCATTGATTGTGATTTTCTTACGACTGTTACAATAATACCGCAGATTTTACAACACTGTTTTCTTCATAAGTATGTTAATCCATTTTCATTATATTTCTTATTTTGATGGCTGAGTACCTGACTGAATCCATTCTTATCATACATTCAAAAAGACCTTTACAGGAGGAAATAAAGAAAACTGACTGAAGAACCACAATAATAACTTGTTCATAGTTCACTATGCCGCGAAAATAAAAACCCATCATTAAAAATATAATTCCGCCAAAGAACAGTTCATCTGACATTGCAGAAAATGCTTTTGCAATAGATTCTGTTTTAGAAAAGCTTTTTTTAAAAAAGCATACTTCATTTATATTTTCTTCCATAATATGCTTTTTTTTCAGCAATTTCCCATCTTTCAGACTTTCTTTAAAGTCATAGTATACTTGATTTTCACCAAAACTTTCTTTCAACGCCTGATAGGTCTCGTAATAATTTTTCATCAGTCCTTCACTTTGCTTTGTCTTTATATACGGAATAATATATCCTGATGAACAAATACCTAAAAATGAAATCACTCCTGCGATAGGATTTTGAATTCCAATAATTACTGATCCGATTATGCTAAAACATATAAAGATTATTATGTCTGCCAACGTATATGAGTAAAATTTTTCGACTTTCAATATATCTGTCTTGGATATTAAATTTATTTCTTTTTTTGTATTTTCATATACTTTTATTTTTTTCAGAATACGGTAACGGATAAGTGTCAACAAATCCTCAGAAACTTTTTTATTCAATAATTCTTTTACAAAATGCAGCAATCCAACGAACATACCACCTAAAAGCATAATAAAATATATACGTTTGTCATCATTTGCAATCCATCCTATAAATCCTGTTCTCAGCATCTCTTTATTCAGGTTTACGCTTTGATCGACAAATCCCGCAACAGACAGAAAACGCTTAGCTGTCAATGCATATATCACTCCATTGCCTGCGGCTGTCATCATCATAAATATTAAAATCAAAATCACAATTCCAATAATCACAATGCCTCTGATAATCGGAATTACTGGTTTTACATACAGTTTTAAATCTTTATAGAGTTTAGTCACTGTGATATTTTTACCTTCAGAACAATCTTCTACTTCTTTCTCTTCTTCTACTTCTTTCTCTTCTTCTACTTCTTTCTCTTCTTCTATTTTTTTCTCTTCTTCTATTTCTTTATTTTCATCTGCCTTTTTTTCTTCCTCAATATTTTCCATTTTTTCTGTGGCATTTTCTTTTATGTTCTTCAATGTTTCTGCGGTGTCATGCTCATTTATCAAAGATGTTTTTTCAAAATCTATATCACTGAAAAATCTGTCACATGCAAATTTCCCATCTCTGAATGATTGAATAATGCTTTCTTCATGACTATTTCTGGCAAAAAACATTGCTGCAAATATAAGAATCATTATCATTCCATTTAAATTTATTTTATTTGCAAAAAAGCAGCTTAATCCGACAGAAATTCCGGCTGCTGTTCCTACATAAAGGATCATATTCTGCATTAAAGACATAAAAAATATATTATATCTGTCAATTCTTAATTTTTGGATTATATGAAATAGAATTGCAAATATAAGTCCTGTTATTGAAGTTTCCCAACTTACAGGCATCATTATCATACACAGTATAATTTCCGAATATATATTAAATTTTAAATTGACTATATTTTCTGTAATATACTCACTTACCACTTCAAAATTGTCAGAAAATATATCTATATTCTTTTTTATTTTTTCAATTCCTATATCATCAGTTAAAAAAGCATCAAGATTTTTATATATTTCATCTTGAAGTGCTTCTTTTAATTTTTCTACCGCTGAAAATGAGTTTTGCCCTGCCTTTACTGTTCCAAAAAACCTTATTACTATCCCGAAAACAAACAAGACCATTAATAATATAAAATTTTTTGCATATAAATTCTCCATAAGAATTCTTTCCAGAATCTTGCAGATACTATATATTACGGCTACATCCGATAAAAATGACACCATCATCCAGATGATTTTATATATTATATGTTTCCTCAGCAATGGAATCTGATGAATCAGCCTTTTTTCAAACATAAGTATTTCCCTCCGAAAGTATAACGGATATATAGGTTAATTCAGATTACGTAATACCATGTCCCATCCCCGTTCTCATCAGGTTCAACTTCTTCAAACCCACTGTCACTGTCAAATCTAAGTTTCTGGCTTCTCGCACTCACCTTAGTATTTGCAGGAACTGATTTCGTTATAAAAACATTTCCCCCTATTACTGAATCATGTCCTATAACCGTATTACCACCAAGTATAGAGGCATTTGAATAAATTGTAACATTATCTTCAATTGTAGGATGTCTCTTATTATCTGCAAGTATTCTGCCGCCTCGTGTCGATAATGCACCAAGTGTAACTCCCTGATACAATTTCACGTTATTGCCTATCTCAGTTGTTTCTCCAATTACCACACCTGTTCCATGATCTATAAAGAAATACTTTCCGATTATTGCTCCCGGATTGATATCTATTCCCGTCTTACTATGTGCGTGCTCTGTCATAATTCTAGGAAGCATCGGCACTTTTAACTGATAAAGAACATGTGCAAATCTCTGAACAGCTATAGCATAAAGTCCAGGATATGAAATCACTATTGATTCCTTACTTTCTGCGGCCGGATCGCCTATAAAGAGAGCTTCTATATCAGAATCCAGATATTTTCTTATTTCAGGGATTTTAGTCATAAACTTCACTGTTATATCTTCCGCCCGGCAGTGCAGTTCTTCCTCGGTATTGTTATTCAGGCTCTTGTCGAACCTAAGTGCCAGTTCAATCTGCTTATTAAGGTTATAAACAACATCCTCTGTTATAGTTGCAATTGTTGTCTTGATATTATAAATACGATAAGTTTTATCTGTATAATATCCAGGAAAAGCTATCCTCATAAGTTTATTAATGATATCAACAACAACGTCTGAATCCGGCTGACTAAAAAGATCCATCTTATCTATTGACCTTTTATTATCATAATCTCCAACTATTGTATCTATAATATTTCCAATATTATCACTTATAATTCCCATTTTCTTTCCTTCCATCAACTCTCCAGATATTCTACAACCTCTATAATTGCCATATAAATTTCATCGCGTATTTTTTCCCAAAGACATGCATCTCGCGATTCAATTATACTCTCATTTAAATAATAGAGAATTGTTCTTATTGCTTCCCCTCCAAATGGTTTATATGCTTCTTTAAGTCCCTTCAATTCTGTCGTTATAACTCCATCTGAAAGTGTATCAGAAAGAATTTTTGATGATTTTTCTTCATCATTCATCTTATCAAGCTGACGTGTAAATATATCACATGTTCTTATAAGTTCCGCAATTACTTTTTCTTCATCTACAGTCATTGCAAGCATTACTCCATCACCAAGACTCTGTTCCAGATGATATTTTAAATCCTCATCCAGTCCATCCAGATTCTTTGCTGTTTTCATATCTTCATCAGAAGGAGCCCACTCTCTTCTGAAAATTTCACTTGATGCAGATGAAATATCTGTTTTGTATGGAATTCCTATCTTATCCCACCTTTTCCTGATTTCATCAGTTCCTCCACGTGCAGTGTCCTTCCATTCCAATGTTATTCTTATAATTTTCTCTTCCTGATTTGTAAGTGCAAGTCCATTTCTGTTTATTTCTTTTAATCTGTCCAGTGCCATAAGCACTTCATACAGAGGTATATTTCCAATCAGCTTATCTGCACTTTCTGCTCCATTTGAAATTATATAAAACCACGGTGACTCCTTATGGCGATAGAAATCTGTCTCACTTATTTCGCATTTTTGCATAATTACTCCTCACTATCCTTTATCTGAAATGAAATCTCATTTGGATCTGTTTCCATATACTTTGAAATTACATTTGTAATACATATAAAGTAACTTGCCTCTACTTTATCCAAAAAACTGTCTACCTGATTTTGGTCTCCCTGCAATTCAAGTTCAACTCGCCCGTCATTAAGATTTCTGACATATCCCGTAAGTCCTGATACCTGCGCCGTATAATATGACCGATATCTGAATCCAACCCCCTGAACCATACCGTCAACCAACATATGTTTTCTTATTTTACTGCCCATAATAAATCTCACTTGTCCATTGTTTTATACAAACTTATTTTCTTATATTTTTATATATTTAAAATCAGTTTACATATCTCTTCCGAGTATACCACAATATTTAATAAAACCTCTATTTTATCCTGATTTAAAAACACATGACTTAACTGCAAGTCATCCACACACCTCATATTTTTCAATAAATTCACAACATTTCACTGAATTATATCTATTTTTGCATTGCATTTTCTCTTTTTGTGCTACAATATTTTAGCTTGAGTAAATTTTATAAGTAAATGTTTTTAAAAATAACTGTTTTACAAGGAGGATTTATTATGGTCGAGCAACTATCTATATTTGCTGAAAATACCAAAGGTGCCATGGCAAAAATCACATCTACTGTATCAGATGCAGGAATTAATTTATACAATGTTGTCACAAATGACAGTGCTGAATTTGGTATAATACGTATGCTTACAAGTGATTCTGAAATGGCTGCATCACTGCTTACAAAAGAAGGATACATGTGTCATATCGGAAAATGCATAGGTGTCGAAATTCCCGATGACATCGGTTCACTCAGTACTCTTTTAAGCACTATAACAGATGCCGGAATCAACATCGACTATGTGTATGTTTCATACAGCCGTGATTCAAAAACTCCTGTTGCAATAATACATGCTTCTGGCTATGCTGAAATTGAAGAATGTCTCTCTGCAAAGGGATATACTTTGATTTAATCTGTATTGTTTATTTTGTTTTTTCAGATGAAGCCAATCTTGATTTTTATAAATCAATCTAAAACGCCGATATAATTCATATGTATTCAGAATTCTGGATGCATATAAATCATACCGGCACTTTTTATTTTATTTCATTATGCTGCCTGTTTATACAAAGTTCAATTTATACAAGATCAGCAAGTTCCATAATTAAAGTTTCTGTCTTTTCCCATCCAAGACATGGATCTGTTATAGATTTTCCATAAATTCCTTCACCTATCTTCTGACATCCATCCTCTATATAGCTTTCAATCATAAGACCCTTTACAAGTTTCTTTATATCATTTGAAACATTTCTTGAGTGCATTACATCTTTGGCAATACGAATCTGCTCTAAATATTTCTTCCCTGAATTTGCATGATTACAATCCACTATACAAGTCGGATTTTCATATTCTCTTTCCTCATATGCATCAAGAAGGCCACGTAAATCTTCATAATGATAGTTTGATCTGCTGTGTCCAAAATTGTCAACATAGCCTCTCATAATTGCATGTGCATACGGATTGCCTTTTGTCTCTACTTCCCAGCCGCGATACAGAAAACGCTGATGTGCCTCTGCAGCTACTATAGAATTCATCATCACAGAAATATCACCTGATGTAGGATTTTTCATTCCGGCAGGTATTCCAATTCCTGAAGCAACCAGTCTGTGTTCCTGATCTTCAACTGAACGTGCACCTATTGCGACATATGAAAGAAGATCTGACAAATATCTGTGATTTTCAGGATAAAGCATTTCTTCAGCACATGTAAATCCTGTCTCTTCGACAACTTTTATATGCATTTTCCGAATTGCAGTAATTCCAGCCAGCATATCTTCATCGCCTTCAGGATCAGGCTGATGAAGCATTCCCTTATAACCAATTCCAAGAGTTCTTGGTTTATTGGTATATACACGAGGAATAATAAATATCTTATCTTTTACCTTTTCTGCTACTTTGGCAAGTCGTATCATGTAATCAACTACAGCATCTTCTCTGTCTGCAGAACATGGTCCGATTATAAGAATAAATTTATTGTTTTTCCCTTCGAAAATATCCCGGATTTCTCTATCACGCTTTTCTTTCAGATCCTTAAGTTTCTCAGGAAATGGCAGTTCCTCTTTCAGTTCCTGCGGTGTCGGTAATTTCCTTATAAAGTCCATCTGCATATCCATAATCAATTCTCCTTATCTCTTCAAAACAAATTGTTCATACTTAATGTCATCTGTTTTATCATAACACGGTATTTTTTCAGATACAAGAAAAACTTTATTGAATTTACGCGTTAGCGCAATAAAGTATTTATTATTCAAATATTTCTTTATAAAAAACTCCCAAGTTATATTACCTGGGAGTTTTCATAAAATTGTTATTTAATTTATTCTCATGATGCCTGATCAAACTGACTGTTGTAAAGATCTTCATAAAATCCCTTTTGTTTCATCAATTCATCATGAGTTCCACTCTCAATAACATCGCCATTCTTTAATACAAGTATTTTATCTGCGTTTTTTATTGTGGATAAACGATGTGCTATTACAAATGATGTTCTGTTTTTCATAAGTTCATCCATAGCTTTCTGGATTTGAAGTTCCGTCCTTGTATCAATAGAACTTGTTGCCTCATCGAGTATTAGAATAGGTTTATCTGCAATCATTGCTCTTGCAATCGTAAGCTGCTGTTTCTGCCCCTGTGAAAGACTTACCTGATCATTTAGAATAGTATCATATCCGTCAGGAAGAGTTCTTATAAAATGGTCAAGTCCTACTGCCTTACAAGCCTTCTTCATTTTTTCATCCGAATTATTTTCAGAACAGTAAATAAGGTTTTCTCGAACAGTTCCTTCAAATATCCATGTGTCCTGGAGAACCATACAGAACTGTGCATGCACATTTCCTCTTTTTACTGTAGAAGTATCTATTCCATCGATCATTATATTTCCACTATTAATCTCATAAAACCTCATAAGAAGATTTACAATAGTTGTCTTTCCCGCGCCTGTCGGTCCGACGATAGCTATTTTCTGCCCCGGTTTAACTTCTGTTGAAAAATTATTTATTACAATATGATTTTCCTCATATCCAAATTTTACATTTGAAAATTCAACACTTCCCATTGCATTTTTTATTTCAATCTTTTTTGAACTTTCATCTTCCATTTCTTTGGCACCCATAAAATCAAATACCCTTGAAGATGCAGCCCCTGCTGATTGAAGTTGCTGAGCTGCCTGCGCAATCTGTGAAAGCGGCTGCGTGAATAATCTTATATATATCATAAATGATACTATTACACCCATTGTTATTTTATCATCAAGTGCAAGCATTGCACCTGTAACACAAACCGCAACATAACCAAAGTTTCCGATAAATGTCATTATCGGCATCATCAGCCCTGACATAGCCTGAGCCATAAATCCACTGTGTTTTAATTTGCTGTTCAGTTCATCAAATTTCTTCTTTGCAGTTTTTTCGCCATTATATGCTTTTACAATTGTATGTCCTGAATATATTTCTTCTATCTGTCCATTAATCTCGCCAAGATTTTCCTGCTGCCTTAAAAAATATTTTTGTGATTTTTTCATTATAAACATCATAAGAAAAAAACCTATCATTGTTGCAAGAATTCCGGTAACTGTCATAATTACATTTGTTTTTAGCATCATTATGATTGAGCCTATAAAAAGTGTAATAGATGAAACCAGCATTCCAACACTCATATTAAGTGAAGATCCAATGGTATCCACATCATTTGTAACTCTCGACAAAACATCCCCCGTTGTATGATGATGAAAATAACTCATCGGAAGTCTGTTTATCTTTCCAGAAATATCTGATCTCAGTCTCCTTGATGTTTTCTGTGTAACAGTTGCCATTATAAGACCCTGTATTACCGAAAGTATAAAACTCGTCAGATAAAAAATTGCAAGAGTCATTCCTATCCGGCCTATTTTTTTCAAATTAATTCGTGGTTTTACAAGTTTATAAACTGAATCAGGAAGTTTATCGAAAGCTTTAAGAGAATCTTTATTTTCTTCTTTTACAGATGAAAGTACATTAAGTGTTTCCTGCTGTTCTTTTCCTGTAATCCTGGTTCCATCCACTATAATATCTGTAAATACTGCATCTTTTACAGATTCTGGCATATTTTCTATAAGTTCTGAATTTCCGGATGAAAATCCAGATTTACTGCTGTCTGTGGTACCCGACTTGCTGCCACCAGTGCCACTACCTGACCCTGCATTATTTGCCGCACTGTTTTTTTTCATCATATTTAACATTTCAAGCTGATCACTTCCGGATATTACTGCTTTATTAATTTCGATATCCTTTGGTGTTCCCTTTGACTGCATAACATTTGACGTCACTTCACTCATTACAGTCTTTAAATTGTCAGAAAGATTTTCCGTCATATCTTTGGTAATCTTTCCTAGTTCATCTGTATCAGGAACAAGACCCCCTGTAATTTCATCCGTGATTTCAGATAATTTATCTGGTCCGGCAAGTGTCAAAACAGTACCACCTGCTGCAAAAACAACTGCAATTATGAG
This sequence comes from uncultured Lachnospiraceae bacterium, assembly GCA_937872845.1. Classification (GTDB taxonomy): domain Bacteria; phylum Bacillota; class Clostridia; order Lachnospirales; family Lachnospiraceae; genus Eubacterium_Q. The sequence goes on from CALMUC010000069.1 coordinate 11,618, forward strand.
TAAGATCCAGTATTTTCTGCAATATTTTAAAAGTTTTCCCCATGTTCCTTTTTGAGTTTTTTCACTGCTGCCTCCGCCCATCATACCCATACCACCGTGCATACCTGGTCCCATAACTTTTCTATTTTTATTTTCCATTATGCGAGTTCCTCCTTCGACAGCTGTGAGTATGCTATCTGCCTATAAACATCACATGAATTCATCAATTCATCATGTGTTCCTTTACCTGCTATTCTGCCATCTTCTATAACTATGATCAAATCAGCGTCTCTTATTGTTCCAATTCTCTGTGCAACTATAATTTTAGTAGCATCAGCACATTTATCTTTCAATGCTTCTCTAAGTTTTCTGTCAGTTTTATAATCAAGTGCTGAAAATGAATCATCAAAAATAAGTATCTCAGGTTCTTTTGCTATTGCTCTTGCTATAGATATACGCTGTTTCTGACCACCCGAAAAATTATCGCCTCCCTGCGCAACATATCCATGATATTTTCCTTCATGATTTTCAATAAATTCGGTTGACTGTGATATTTCCACCGCTCTTTTCACTTCATCATCTGCGATACCTTCAAATTCCGTTTTTCCATATCCAATATTTGAAGTGATATCACCGGTAAAAAGAATTGCCTTCTGTGATACATATCCAATCTTATTTCTAAGTGATATCTGCCTGTAATTTCTTACATCCACTCCATCCACAAGTACAGCGCCATCAGTCACATCATAAAATCTTGGAATAAGATTTATCACAGTACTTTTCCCACATCCTGTAGCTCCAATTAGAGCGATTGTCTGTCCCTTTTCTGCCTTAAAATCAAAATTTTCAATTACATAATCCGCGGCATCCGGATATTTAAATGAAACATTCCTGAATTCGATTTCACCCTTAACATTTTCTATTCCTTCATCTCTGTTTCCATCTTTTATATGTACTTTTGTATCCAATACTTCGTTCATTCTTTTTGATGCAACAGTTGCCCTTGGTAGAATCATAAAAATCATAACCAGCATCATAAATGCCATTACAACCTGTATTGCATAAGATGAAAATACAACCATGTTTGAAAACAGCCCTAATTTATCCCCCATAGCCGCTTTATCTATTATGACTGCACCTATCCAGTAAACAGAAAGTGAAAGTCCGCTCATAATGGCTTGTATGCCTGGCATCATAAATGCCATGGCTCGAAATGCAAACATATTTGCATCAGTCAGATTTTTATTTGCATTTTCAAATTTATTCTGCTGAAAATCTTCAGCATTATATGCCCTTACAACACTTAGTCCTGTCAGATTTTCTCTTGTTACACGATTGAGATCATCTGTGAGACTCTGCATCTTTTTAAATTTCGGAACTGCAAGTCCAACGCATATTCCGACAAGAATAAGCAATACAACAACTGCTACGCCGGTAGCCGTCGTCCATTGCCAGCTTTTATCATAAATCTTTTTAATTGCCCATACAGCCGTTATAGGAGCTTTTACAATTGCCTGCATTCCCATAACAATAAGTATTTGAACTTGCTGCACATCATTTGTTGTTCTGGTTATAAGACTGGCAGTTGAAAATTTTCCTATTTCCTCCATAGAAAATTCCTGTACCTTGTGAAACATTTTTCCACGAAGAATTGCCGCAAAATCGACTGCTGTACGTGCAGCAATGATCGCAACCATGACAGAAGAAATCAAGCTTCCAAGTGCACACAGCAGCATTTTCCCTCCAGCTCTTACAATTTCACTCATTTTACTTCCATCTGTCCTTATAAGTTTTGTAATAGTTGCCATATAGTCAGGCAGTTTCAAATCCAGCCATACCTGTACGACTATAAATACAACACCTATAAGAATAAGTATCCAGTCTTTCTTTTCCATGTGTTTAAATATTTTTATCATTTATGTACCCTCTCTTGTCTCATACTGTGAGCTTTTTATTTGGCATTATCCGTTAAAATTTATTTTTTGATACTTCATTTCTGATTTATAAAATTAAATTACATTTTTTTATTTCTTAATTCATTACTTTATCTATTTCAGGTTGCTTTTCATTTCTATTCTTCCGGGAACATTTCAGAATACTTTTTTGATGTTACTTTTTTCATCATTCTTAAAAATTCTTTTGCATCTTCATCGCCCAAAACTTCAAGCGCACGTGCGAGATGCCTAACAGCCTTATTTTTTTTCTCAACTGCAGCATTCCTTCCTGTTTCAGACACAAAAACCAATACTTTTCTGCCATCATCCAGAGCTTTTTCACGTCTCGCCAGTTTCTTATTTGTCAAAGCATTTAATATTGCTGCAATTCTTGATGTTCTGATTTCAAATGTTTTTGCCAGTTCTCCAGCTGTTGCACCATCATGAATAAATGTGAGATATGTGAGAACTGCCATTTCTCCCTGTGAAATATCCTGCAGATTTTTTATCACAGGAAATCCCTGTAATCTGCACATAAATTCCAAAGCATTTTCTGCCTCTTTCAAATAATCCATATATGATCCTTTCTTAATTCCATTCATCGTGCAAAACTTTCTGCAAAAGCTTTCAAATAATCCATATATGATTTGACAGATTTAACTGCACTGCTTACTGTATCTCTGCAAAAGTTTTAAAATAATCCATATATAATCCTTTATTTAACTCGTACTGTGAGATAATAAATCTATAACATCAATAAGTCAATATTTTTCAAAGTTTTTTCACTCTTTTCATAAGTTTTTTTCATAAGGCAATTTTATGCAAAATTTTTCTTTGTTTAACCTGATTTAACTTTATCTGACTTTATCGTACTTTATTTTGTCTCACTGCATAAAAATTTCTAAAAAAATACTGCTTCAGACCATAATGGTCTGAAGCAGTCAATAAATTCAGTCCGTAGATTTAATCCGTATATTCAGTCTTGAGTCCACCATTCGCAGCTATTATATGAACATTGCAAAGTCTTGATATTTTCAATATCATAATTTGCTGTTTCTTCCTTTAACTGAAGAAATAAATTTCCATCAGCCTGTTTTAAAATATTCACTTTCATACAACCGGCAGGAAGATATAAATTCATAAAATCCGAAACGAGATAAGAATTCTCCCATGTAACACCTTTCATGACAAGCATTCCATAGTGCCACATTTTATAATTTATTCTGCCTGTACCATCATTGAAATCAATATTTAAAAATGATAATTTCCAAACAGTCTCTTTGCCAACATTTTCAAATGTAATTCCCTGCAAAAACGTCTCAGAAACATTGACATTCATTTCCGCATTAAAGTGAATATGATAACTTGATTCATCATAAAAGGCGTATATACGTTTAATAAACTCATCACAATCTTCGAATCCTATAGCAATCAGGCATGCCTTTATAATCTTGCTTTTATTTCCTAAACTTAAATTTCTGTCACTGCCTGTACATAAAGCAACTGGAACTGCCACAAAATCATATGAGTTATCTTTTTTTGCCGGAATTCTATATGATATAAGATTCATCTGATGCTCAGTCGCATCAATTTCATCTACACTCATGAATATATTCGCAGCAAGCTGTAGATCGGAAGAGCGTCGTGTAGGGAAAGAG
>CALMUC010000070.1 GCA_937872845.1 uncultured Lachnospiraceae bacterium
GAAAGACCAACATTTACAGCCGGTCTCTGCCCTGAAAAGAAAAGATCAGACTCTAAAAATATCTGCCCATCTGTAATTGAAATAATGTTTGTAGGTATATATGCAGATACATCTCCAGCCTGCGTTTCAACAATAGGAAGTGCTGTCATACTTCCTCCGCCTTTCTCATCTGAAAGTCGTGCTGAACGTTCAAGCAATCTTGAATGGAGATAAAATACATCACCTGGATATGCTTCTCTTCCCGGTGATCTGTCCAGAAGAAGACTGAGTGCACGATATGCTATGGCATGTTTCGATAAATCATCATAAATAATGAGAACATCTTTACCATTATTCATAAAATATTCACCCATTGCTGTCCCTGCATAAGGTGCAATATACTGAATTGGAGCAGTTTCACTTGCTGCTGCATTTACGACAATTGTATAATCCATTGCTCCATGTTTTTTTAAACTGCCGACAAGCTGTGCAACTGAACTGTTCTTCTGACCTATTGCAACATAAATACAGATGACTCCAGTTTCTTTCTGATTCAAAATTGTATCAACAGCAATAGATGTTTTTCCTGTCTGACGACCTCCTATAATAAGTTCACGCTGTCCTCGTCCGATAGGAAACATTGAATCAATTGAAAGAATGCCGGTATTCATAGGTGTATTAACCCCTTGACGATCTATAATTCCCGGAGCCGGTGATTCAATTGCACGATAACCTTTAGCTGGTATTTCCGGTCCACCGTCTATCGGGTTTCCAAGAGCATCAACAACTCTTCCGAGAAAACCTTCACCAACTGGCACACCTGCTGTTCTTCTTGTTCTGTGAATATGACTTCCTTCTGTCACTTCTGTATCTTCTCCAAAAAGAATGATACCAACAGAATCATCTCTCAAATCCTGTACCATTCCACGAACTCCTGATTCAAACACAAGAATTTCGCCATATGCCACATTTTCAAGTCCCTTTGCAACAACAATGCCATCACCTACAGAGACAACTGTTCCATCCTCTTCAGCCTCTGAAACAAGATGAAAATCATCTACTGACTGTCTGAAGAGTGGAAGAATCTGATCTTTATCTGTAACAGTTTTCTTTCTAAGATTTTCCATTCTTTCTTTAAACTGTTCATAACGACCCTCTTTTGACCAGTCGTAGACTTTATTACCTACAACAAGCCGAAATCCGGAACTGATGGTCCAATCTTCAACCCACTCAAAACCGGTTTCTTCTCCATAATTTTTCTTTACAAAGGCCTTAAATTTTTCTATTACTGCCTCGCTCGGAGCAGTGGCAGAAAACAGCCTTGCAATTTCAGGCTTTGTTTCCTTCATCCTTAATACTCCTTTCGGCTTCTGCAAAAAATGTATCATATGCAGTATCTATATTATCATCCAACGTAACTTTCTTTGTTGCTTCTTCAATAATATTTGTAAGTTCTTCTCTTGCACCAGAAATAATGGATTCTTTTTCAGCTTCTGCCTTTTTCTCCGCAGATGCCAAGATTTCAGCTGCCTCTTTTTCTGCTGCAGCTTTTTTATCCAGACGGTACTTTTCGAGTTCATCCTCGGCTTTTGTTCTCTTCTCTGCAAGTTCACTTCCAAGATTTGAAATTTTTTCCTGATACTCTGCCTTAGACTTTTCAGCATCTTCAAGTTTTTCTTTTGCCTGTTCATCCAACCCTCTGTAATAATCTTCCCTTTTCTTTATAAATTTCTTGACAGGTGAATACAGAAGCAGATAAAGTCCTCCAAACAAAATAACTACATTAAGAAGATGCAGAAGAATTTGCGCAAAATCTATTCCTAATGGCATAATCTGTTACCCCTTTTATTTTAAGTCTTTCTTTATCTAAAAGCTTCCTTACATTACAAAGACGATAAGGATTGCCACAATGAGTGCATAAATAATAGCTGTTTCAATAAATACAAGTCCAAGCATAAGTGTTGTACGAATCTGTCCTGTTGCTTCCGGCTGACGTGAAATTCCCTCATTTGCCTTACTTACAGCAATTCCCATTCCAAGAGCACCGGCACCTGCTGCAAATCCGATTGCAATGGCTGCTGCAATTGCTTTAGCACCTGTCGTTGTATCTGCAGATGCAGTCGTTGCTGCAGCATTGCTGTCTTCAGTCTGAGAAACAGCTGCAGCATTATCTGCAGATGCTGCATTTACTACCTTAGGTGCAAAAAATGCACCAAATGTAAGAACAATGATAAATGCTGCTATAATCATTGAAACCTTCTTTGTTTTCATTGTTACATCCTCCAAAATTTTATTTTGTCATTATATCTATAACTGTGCAGTTTTTCTGCAATTTTTACGTCTTTTTAATACTTCTTTAGTATGTCTCTTTTATATTTTTTTTGTGTTTTTTTTGTGTTTTATATGTGTTTATTTTCTATGCTTCCAGCATATTTGTTTTTGCTAATTTTTCTGACACTTCTGCTTTCTTTACCTTTTTTACTTTTTCTGTTTTTTCTGAAACTTCCCCATAATAAAAGCTTGTAAGCATTGTAAGGACATATGCCTGTATCAGAGCATGCATTACCGTAAACAGAACCCCTACTATAACCGGAAGAACAAAACTCAGCTGTATATAATAATATACAAGCTCAGTAACAAGCATTCCGGACGAAAGTGCTCCAAAAAGACGGAAGCTCATAGAAATAGGCAGTGAAAAATCCTTTAATGTTTTCCCTATACCTTTTATTCCATTTCCTGCAATACCGCCAGACATTATAACTAAATATGAAAGCACACCCATACATACTGCACCATTTATATCTGCAAGCGGAGCAGGAAGAGAAATCGAATTAACCTTCGTCGATATTCCCTGAATTCCAAAAAGTTCAAACATCGTCCCTACAAAAATGTATGACCCTACTGTAAATATATATGCGCCAAGAAAACCATTCCGCGATGGACTGTTAGTTTTTGCAAGATTGTCAAAAATACCAACCCATTCTTCTATAAGAAGCTGAAATTTTCCAGGTATATATTTGAACTTCGGAATTACAAAAATTCGTATGCACGCCGCAAGAACAAGCAGAACAGCCGTAACAATAAATCCTGAAATAAGTGAAGGATCCACATCTATAAGACCGAATAAACTGATCTTATTTTCTTCATGCAGCATAGCATCACGCATTTCTTCTTTTATCGTTCCTGGTCTGCCTCCGACATATGTAAGTGCTATCGCAGCCATAAGTACTACAAGAAGGAGAAGAAGTACTATGAGTACATTTCTCTTCTGTTTTTTAGCCAATTTTTTCTCCTTTCTTTTAGATTTTATCTAAAGAATAAATATATTGAAAATCCGTGATTTATTTGAGAAATACAAAGACATCCGCTTGCGCAGGCTTACAGAACCCCCTCAAATTCCATAAAACACTGTTTTTAAGTATATGCCCCACTTTTTTTCATGTCAACAAAGATAAAAGCGAAAATTTTACAACAAAAGTTAATTTTTTCAAGTACAGTTTTTCCAATCATCCATACAATCTGAATAATTAAAGTTTACGACTTCGTTTTTTTCCTAAAAACATAAGGAAAAGCGCACTTAAAAAAATTAAGTCATCAAAAAGAATTGCCTGTTCATCGAATTTTCTGACAAATCTGTCTCCAATAATTGCCCCTATTACAAAAAATATTATTATTCCAAAATAAAGAATGCTTTTCTTTAATTCCGTCATATTCTTTTCTTCTGCAAATGTAATCAAATGGTTCATCCCTGAACGCAGATTTCCTATACACATTGTTGTTGCCACAGAATTGCCTTCTATTCGTCTGAATGATTCAACCTGAATACCGCATGCCAGTGATGTTATACTGTTTGCCGCAAGATTCATTTTCTGAGGCATAAAAGAAACAATAAAAAGTGCTGCTATCTCAAACAAGAGTGCAATCTGTCTCCAATTTAAAATTCCTGCCCTGTAAAAGTGATTTTTTGTAAGATCACTCAGAACTATTCCAATTGCAAAAAGGAAAACAGGTATAAGGTATCTTAATGCACGTCCCCATTTACCACCTGCAATACTTATCCCAAGAAGCAGCATATTTCCAGTTTGAGCATTTGCAAAAACACCATCCCGTCCACTGTATGAATATGCATCCATGAACCCGCCTCCAATCGCAAGTATTATACCGATTGGAATGGATTCCGTTATTATATTATCTTGTGATGATGTTCCGGAAGCCTTTTTTATCTGCATTTTATATAATTCCTATTCATAAGTTTCCGATTTCTCATAGTAATAAAAGTCTCTATACCTTGACTATTGTATGTCATCAAAGTTAATATGTGAAAAGTATATTTTATATATATATTATATTATTTTTATATTGATTTTGCACTTATTTTAATTTACATTTTCTGTTAATCCAATCAAAATATTATGGAAGGAAACATAATGGCATCTTTCGAATATTACCGTATTTTTTATTACACAGCAGTTTCAGGAAGCATGACAAAGGCAGCTTCTCTGCTTCATTCTAATCAGCCTAATGTGACACGATGCATAAACAGCCTTGAAAATGAGCTTCATACAAAACTTTTTCTCAGAAGTCATTACGGAATAACATTAACACCTCAGGGCAGGGAGCTTTTTGATTATATATCTCCGGCATGTGAACGCATAGAGCAAGGTGAAAAAAATCTGCTTCTTAATGGTGCCGGTTTCAATGGTACTATTTCTATAGGCGTAAGTGAAACTGCTCTTCGTATATATCTTCTGCCAAAACTGAATCAATTTCATAAACTGCATAAAAATATCTCTATCCGCCTTTCAAGTCATTCAACACCTGATGCCATATCTCAGCTTTCATCTGGAAGCGTTGATTTTGCCCTTGTTACGACTCCTTTACATCTTATGAGCAGGATGGACAGTTATTCGCTGGTTTCCTATCGTGAATCATTAATTGGTGGAAATGAATATAAAGAATTCTCGCAAAAAGTTCATCATTTGAAAGATTTTGCAGACATTCCATTTATAACTCTTGAAGGTGGTACAGGAAGCCGTGATTTTTATATACAATATTTCATGAATCACCACGCTTCCTTTCGTCCTTCTATTGAAGCTGCTACCTCAGATCAGATTCTTCCTATTGTACGCTATAATCTAGGTATCGGTTTCTATCCCGAAAGTCTTGCATCAGATGCTGCAAGGCGTGGTCAGATATGCGTTCTTCCACTTGCAGAATCACTTCCTGAAAGAAAAATATGCCTTGTTACAAGAAAAATTTCTTCCTATAACAAGGCCTCTGATGCATTAATTGAATTTTTAGAAAGATAAACATGCAAAAAGTTCATCATATAATGATGTTCAGGTTAAAATGTATTTTGACCATACCATCATATATTATTCTTTTATATTTTTACCTTTCTTTGGTAATACAAGTTTTTTCCCAAGAACAGCATCTGTTACATCTGTGATTGAATGTACCGGAATAATTTCAAGTGCATTCTTTACTTCATCAGCAACATCTTCAAGATCTTCCTTGTTTTTCTCTGGAATAAACACTTCCTTTACTCCTGCTCTGACAGCTGCCATAAGTTTCTCTGGCAGTCCACCTATAGGCATCACATTTCCACGCAATGAAATTTCTCCTGTCATTGCAATTCGCGGATCAACTTTCATGCCTGTCAAAAGCGATGCAAGTGCTGTTACAAGTGTTATTCCGGCGGAAGGTCCATCTTTCGGAACCGCCCCCTCGGGAACATGTATATGCAGATCATGATCCTTAAGCTTTAAAGCTGCTTTTGGATACATTCCTTTCACAATAGAAACTGCAAGTTCTACAGATTCCTTCATTACATCCCCTAGCTGACCTGTTATTATAACCTTATCTGATCCTGTTACAAGTTTTGTTTCAATAAATAATATTTCTCCGCCTGCCTGTGTCCATGCAAGTCCTGTAACAATTCCCGGAACAATATCCCTTTCAATCTCATCATGCATAATTCCTCTATGACCCATAAATTCTCTGAGTCTTGAAGGTATTACAGAAATCTTATCACTTTCACCTTTTACAAGCTGTACAGCCGCAAACCGCATAAGTGTATCTATTTGTTTTTTTAGTCCTCGTACTCCTGCTTCCATAGTATAATCAGAAATAACTTTTTTTATTGCTGCATCTGAAATAGAAAAATTTTTTGCTTTAATACCCATTTGCTTCATCGCTTTTGGAACAAGATGCTTCTTGGCAATGTAAAACTTATCAGTAGCTGTATATCCCTGAAAGTCAATAATCTCCATACGATTCAGAAGAGGTTCAGGTATAGTATCTATTTCATTTGCCGTACATACAAAAAATACATTTGAAAGATCATAAGGTACATTCATATAGTGATCGGTAAATGTTGAATTCTGTTCAGGATCAAGAACTTCAAGAAGGGCAGCTGCCGGATCTCCGTTGAAATCTCTGACAAGTTTATCAACCTCATCAAGAACAACAACAGGATTGCTAACACCACTCTTATGAACAGCATCCATAATTCTTCCTGGCATTGCTCCTATATATGTTCTTCTATGTCCCCTTATTTCGGCTTCGTCATGAATACCGCCAAGACTTACTCTTACATACTTTCTTCCAAGCGCCTCTGCAATACTCTGACCAATACTGGTTTTTCCTGTTCCTGGTGCCCCTACGAACAGAAGAATCGATCCAGACTGTTTTTTATTTAATGCCATTACTGCAATCTGTTGTATAATTCTATCTTTAACTTTTTTCAATCCATAGTGATCGCGATTCAATATTTTTTCTGCATCTTCAAGATTAATATCGGGAGTCTCAGGCATTTTCCATGAAAGTCCGGTTATGAAATCAAGATAATCATAAAGCATGCCATATTCATGACCATCCTTGCCATCCTGTTTCATTCGTCCAAGCACTTTACGTGCTTCCTTTTCAGCCTCTTCATTCATTCCTGATTCATCAATTTTCTTTTCAAATTTTCTAACATCAGAAATATTTTCAGGATGCATATCATCAAGCTCAGTCTGAAGAATATTAATCTGTTTTTTTATCGCATCCTCACGATAAAGATTTGCATTCTGTGCTTCCTGCGCATTTGCTGCTTCGCTGTTGACTCTTGCAATTTCCATCAATTCATATGCTGCATGTTCTATGAGTTCAAATCTTTCACGTGCCGAATCTGTTTCAACAAACTTAACTTTTTCTTCCCATGTGATTTCAAAGTAACCTGCAGTAGAACATGCCATCTCATTTATATTTTTCAACTGCAGAATAAAACCCCTTGCAAATAATCCCCATGGATAACTTTTTATAAATTTCAGATAAACTTTTTTTAATTTTTCAAAACGGTTATTGGCCTCTTCATCTGTAATATCTTTATTTTCAGGTCTGGTAACTACTTCAGAATCAATTTTTCCATCCGGGTCAGTCATCAAGGAAATAAAATTTACCCTGTCAAGGGCATGTATTTTTACATTTCCATCTGTATCAATACTTTCAATTTTTGCGGAAACACCAACAGTATAAATATCTTTTAGTTCGATTCCATCCCTTACATCAAGAGGTTCCCGAAGAAATGCAAATGTCACAATCTCACCAACTGTAAGTTCTGAAATGTACCATTCTTCAATCACTTCTTTCTTAAAATAGAAAACAACATCCGGAAGCATAATTGTTTCGTATACTGGAATTGTTAACATTAATTTCTCCTTATACTGCCAGAATTTTATGGCAGCTCTTTACGTGCATAAATTATTAGCACTAATTTGTATTGAGTGCTAACAACATAATACACGAATTTTTAAATTTTTCAATCATTAATTTGTCAACTATCATACACATAAAATCAGGTGTTTTCCACGCCTGGCAAAATTATAAAAATTTCTGACAGAATTACTCTTTTCTGATAGAATAGACAATCATTTCTCTTATGTCAAAAATATATTTATAAAAGCTGTAAATTTTTTTTATCTTGGAGGCTCAATATGAATCAAAAAAAAGCAGTTTCAAAGATTGGTATTGCATACGCTTTATATATTATAACTGCAATTTTGTTATCTACTTTAATATCTCTTGGCATCCGGAATTTTGCAGATTCATCTGTAATTTCATCGAACAATTTCAGACTTATTGTCGGGACTGTCCCAAGTTACATTTTTGCATTCACACTCACATGGTTTATAATTCGTAAAATTCCAAAAATGCCGCCTGACCCCAAAAAAATTACATGTAGTTGGTTTTTCATGCTTATACCAATTTCTTTTGCTGCCATGTACATTGGTGCCTTCATAGGTTTAGGAGCAGGATCACTTTTAAATCTTATTCCAAATGTAAATATCACAAATAGCACAAGTGACATTATAATGAAGTCAAATTTATTCCTGGTTCTTCTTATTGTTGTTATAGTTGGTCCGATTTTTGAAGAGTTATTATTCAGGAAATTTCTTTTAGACCGCCTCAGACCAATAAGTGCTCATGTCGGTCTTGCACTATCCGCTGTTATGTTCGGTCTTTTTCATGAAAATGTTTATCAATTTTTTTATGCTGTACTTTTAGGATTGATTTTAGGAAGTATCTATCTTAATACAGGTCGTATTCGCTATACCATCTTTATCCACATGACAATAAATTTCTTCGGATCATTTTTCCCGATCCTGCTTCAAAAAATAAACGGCGGCAATAATTCAACCTATATATTTGGTCTTTTCATAATCTTAATGATTTTTACCGGGATAATCATGTTTTGTATAAATATAAAAGCATTTAAAGTTGAAGAGGTTCAATGGTCTGTTCCATACGGCAGCAGATTCAAAACTATTTTCCTCGCTCCCGGAATGTTTTTGTTTTATCTTGTATCGATTGCATCTTTTATACTTACAATATTTATGAAATAGGTTTAATAATTTATACATTATATTTTTCAAAAATAAATTATCTGCATTTTATTTTTTTATGTGATAATATGTGATACTCGTACTCATTGTAAAATGCATATTTTAGATTACCTATACCCAACGCACTTACACAATTATTTACAGTAATTATAATTTGAGGTATTATATTTATATATTTTCTGCAAATTAATGTTGTCCAAAATTGTCTTATTTTGTGAGGGAGAAACTTTGAAAATTAATCTGAATGAAATTCTCTATGCTGCCTCTGCAGGTCTTGATGCCGCAGAGAATGAGCTCCTTGGCGGAATACGACCAGGACATTGTAAACGAATTGCTGCAATTTCAATCATGACCGGAAAAGCATTGGGTTTATCAGACAATGATCTCACTGATCTTGCATCATTTTCCATTCTTCATGACAATTCTCTTACAGAAGTTAATCAGGAAGAACTTGAATATAAAAAATATAATAATGGCCGTAAGTATACAAAAAATGATTATGATGTCCGCAGATGTATAATAGGACAGAATAATACAAAATTTGTTCCTTTCCGAACCAATAATCGTGATGTTTTACTTCTTCACCTCGAAAATGCTGACGGATCTGGTCCTTTTCAGCGGACTTTCGACCGCACTCCTATAAAGTCACAGCTCATTCACCTTGGTGAACTTATTGACGAAAATTTTGACCTCAGCATAATGTCGAGAGAAACTTACGCTGACATTATCTACTTCGTAAAGTCTAACAGAGGTTCTTTATTTTCTGCAGATATTTCAGATACTTTTACAAAATGTTTCAAATTAAAAGACTTAATGCATTTATCTCTTCAGCATCTTGACAGTCATCTTGCAAAAGCTACCCGGCATTTTAATGATGAGTACAGCTTTCAGGAAGTTCGTAACATGGCTACACTCTTTGCAAGAATTGTAGATTTCAAACAGCATTATACATGCAGACATTCAATAGGTGTTGCTGAAAACGCTGAAATCATGGCAAAGCATTATAAATTTTCAGATGACAAAATAACCAGATATTATCTTGCGGGTGCTCTTCATGACATAGGTAAGTTAATGATAAGCAATGAAATTCTTCAGAAACCATCAAAACTTTCCGATGCAGAATTCTTAAAAATGAAGGCTCATGCTTATTATACTTATGAAATTCTCAGCAGCATTGCAAGTAAAAATATGAACGATATTGTTTCATGGGCTTCTCATCATCATGAAAAACTTAATGGTGCCGGATATCCTTTTGGGCTTACTGCGGATAAGCTATCAATGGAAGAAAGACTTATGACATGCTGTGACATTTATCAGGCTCTGACTGAGAAACGTGCTTATAAAGATGGCTTCTCTCACGCAAAAGCAATTTCAATAATGCGTGAATCCGCTATGAAAGGCGAGATTGATAATGATATTGTAAATAATATGGATATTGTACTTTCAAATATGGATATAGAATTAAATGCGCCTACCGCAACACTAATTTCAAAATAAACGGTTTTTATGTTGTCTTGCGGGACAGCTTGCAAAAAAATTTTGATATAATCTTTTAAATTATTGATTTATCAGTTTATCCCACAAAACCCGTTTATATGATAATACTCATACATATTATCATATAAACGGGTTTTTACTGTTTTATTAACGGTATCATATCGTAAAATGTTTTCCGTTGCTTTCTGCTTTTATATCATAACTCACTTTTAATAAGAAACAACTTCATTTCCATCTTCTGTAACAAGTACCTGAATCTCTGCCTGCGCTGATTTCGAACCATCCTCTGTATAAACAGTCCAGTCATTATCTTCATCTACAAATACATCTGGTGCACCAGCATTTATCATAGGCTCGATTGTAAACATCATACCTGGAACAAGCAGAATATCTGTTCCTTTCTTTGTTACGTAGCTAACCCATGGTTCCTCATGAAATTCTATACCAACACCATGTCCTCCGATTTCCCTTACAACAGAATAACCATTTTCCTTGGCATGATCATTAACTGCCTGCCCCATATCTCCAAGGAAATTCCATGGTTTAACCTGTTCGAGTCCAAGTTTTATACACTCATAAACTGTATCAACCAGTTTTTTATCCTCCGGTGAAACATTTCCAATACAGAACATTCTGGAAGAATCTGAAAAATATCCATCTAAAATTGTTGAGCAGTCAACATTTATTATGTCTCCATTCTGAAGGATTTCATCTTCAGATGGTATTCCATGACAGACAGCATCATTTATTGATGTGCATACACTCTTGGGAAATCCCTCATAATTAAGCGGAGCAGGGATTGCATGGTATTTGACAGTTGTATCATAAACAATTTTATCAATTTCCGCTGTACTCATCCCCGCACATATCTTATCCTGAACTTCATCAAGAACTGCTATATTCACTTTACAGCTTTCCTTGATCTTTTCAATCTGTTCAGCTGTCTTTATCATATTATGTGTAGGAACCATATGCCCTGCATTTTTATATTCTTCAATTTTCCTGTCAAATGCTTCATGACATACTTTATATTTTTTATTACTGCCACACCAGCATGGATCATTACGTCCAATCTTCATTGTCTATTTTTTCTCCCTTACTTTTTATTCAGATTTTTATATAATAGGTTTTTCATGATTATTCATCATATTTTTTGGTTTTACTGTAATATTCTATCATACTTTTTTTAATTGTGATTTTTTTGACTAATATTTTGTTATAAACTTTAATATCATTTCAAATCAGCATAAATATTACTTTCGGTGTATTTAATCTATGAATCTGTTTTTGTATCTCTTGAAAGATAAGCAAGATGTCCTGCATCTATTGCATTTTTAAATGCACGTGCCATAAGTGGAAGGTTATCTGCTGTTGCAAGTGCTGTATTTGCCATAATTGCATCACACCCTATTTCCATCGCTTCACAAGCCTGAGAGGGTCTTCCGATTCCTGCGTCGACTATTATAGGAATATTAACTTTTCCAATCATATCTGCAATAAAATCTCTTGTCTGAAGTCCCTTATTTGAACCGCTCGGAGAAGCAAGTGGCATTATTGCAGCTGCTCCTGCTTTTTCAAGTTCAGCAGCTGATATCAAATCAGGATAAAAATAAGGCATTGCCAGAAATCCTTCTTTAGCAAGTATTTTTGTTGCTTCACATGTTTCTTCATTATCGGGCAGTAAAAAACTGTCATCATGTAATATCTCTATTTTTATAAAATCTCCAAGTCCGCGTTTTCTCGAAAAATGCGCCATTTCAATTGCTTCTTCTGCCGTATGTGCTCCAAGTGTATTTGGAAGAACCCGAACATTTTCAGGAATCATCTTGAGTCCTGAGTCTTCATCATCCAGTTTGTTTATTGCAACAGATATCATTTCCGTTCCGGCATCTCTCACTGCTGATTCAATCAATTCTCTGGTGTATCTTGATGTCTTTCCTGTTCCCAGAATAAATCGTGATGAAAAATGCACTCCTCCGATTACCAGCTCATCTTTTTCCATAAAAACTCCTTAAATTTGATGTTTTACAACCAGATATTCATCACCATTTGTATAATATGGACATGATGTTGTTCTATGCTCCATGAATCTTGCATAATCATCCTCATCCATATCTATATCACAAATATACCCATCATACTCATCGTCATAGACATAATATGCGCATGTGTCACAGTTTGTCACATGCTCAATTTTTTTCTTATTTTTTTCTTCCATATCAGAAATCTCCAAACTTATAATATGCATTTCACAAACGCTATTTTATATCATAGCACACTTTTTGCAACTGACACCCTGTAAATAATTCCTAATTTCCATGAATTTTATTTTTATAAATTTTTTTATATTTAAGGTTCATTTCAGCTAATAACTTTATACTCCATACATATTCATCAAAAACCTCTAAGAAAATCCCAAGAAAGGAGCTGATTTCAATGCGAAATGAAACTATTCTCATCCCTGCATTAAATCCGGATATAAAAATGCTTTCCCTGATCAAAGAGCTTTTAAATCAGGATTTTCAGCACATTATAATAATTGACGACGGAAGCAGCAGCTCCTTTCTGCCGATTTTCGAAAAAGCAAAAATTTTAGGGTGCATGATTGCAACCCATACTCATAATCTTGGAAAAGGTTCTGCAATAAAGACAGGCATATCTAAATCTCTGGAACTTTTTCCTTGCGAAACAGGTGTGATCACCATGGACTGCGACGGACAGCACACAGCTTATGATGCAGTCAAGATAAGTCAAGCTATGGTCATGTCTCCACACTCCCTCATTCTTGGTATTCGCGATTTTACCGGAAAAGACGTTCCATTTAAAAGCAGAAACGGGAATAGGATTTCAAGTGCATATTTCAAATTTTCTACAGGTGTAACTTGTCCGGATACTCAGACAGGTCTTCGTGGTATTCCTGTAAATCTTTTTGACCTTGCTCTCTTAGAAGAAGGAACAAGATATGAATTTGAAATGCTTTTTCTGGAAGATTCGGTAAAGATAGCACCTCTAAAAATGGTGCCGATTAAAACCATATATGAAAATAACAATAAAGGGTCTCACTTCAGACCTTTCAAAGATGCAATACGTATTTTCAAAAGACCTATTCGTTTTGCCGGAGCCTCACTTATAGGAGCTTTAGTTGATTATATATTTTTTATTATCTTTTTCGGAATTTTCAAAAATCACGGTGTCATTGCAACGACTGCAGCAATCACAGCTGCAACTGTTGCCGCACGTATTTTCTCCGGGTGCACGAATTTCTTTCTTAATAAATATTGGAGTTTTCATTCAGATGGAAAAACTGGAAATGAAATCCTTAAATATGGAATTTTATTTATCATTCAAATGTTTTTAAGTGCCGCATTTGTATCTATACTCACTTATCTTCATATGCAGGCTATTATAGCTAAACTGATAGTGGATACTTCTTTATTTTTCGCCAGTTTCATAATTCAAAAAAATATTGTTTTTAATTCTGCCACAAAAAATCGCAGGGAGGTGATTCAATGAAAAAACATAATTATAGATGGCCCGTTATTTACAGCATACTTCTGACATCATATACCATTTTCACTGTACTTGATGTTTTTGTGATACCTCATGCAACAATAAAGCTTTCTTCAGTTACTTCTTCATCTGTTGCATCCGGCACTTCATCCGGAACTGACTCAGAAGCACTTTCATCTTCTGAAAACAATGCTTCCTCTAGTAAAAGTGCATCAGGTGGTGCAACATGGTACAATTCAACAGGCAGCACAGTATCGTCAAGCAAGACAAATACAACTTCTGCTTCATCAGTATCTTCTTCTACCTCAACATCCGATTCCAAATCAGCTTCAAATTCAACATCATCTTCTTCTGGAAATGTTACAGAAACTGACGATGGATGGATCTATAAATCTGATGATGTTACTATAACCATAACAAAAAAATCTACGGATGACACGGAAGTTTATATTGCTGACGTACAGATTACAGATGCTTCTCTGCTGCAGTCCGGTGTTGCTAATGGAACTCTCGGAAGGAATATCACAGAAAAAACATCTGAAATTGCCAAAGAGGTAAATGCAATTCTTGCAATAAATGGTGACTTCTACGGTTTTCGTGATACAGGTTATGTTGTGAGAAACGGATATCTGTATCGTGATACAAAAAGTTCTGATGACACCGAAGACCTTGTCGTATATTCTGATGGAACCATGGGCATAATCAAAGAAGGCGACATTTCCGCTTCTGAGCTTGTAAAGAAGGGTGCCGTTCAGGTTTATTCTTTCGGTCCGGGACTTATTTCAAATGGAGAAATTGCCGTTGATGAAAACTCTGAAGTTGATCAGTCTATGACAAGTAATCCAAGAACTGCAATTGGATATTATTCTGCACTTCATTATTGTTTTGTTGTTTCAGACGGAAGAACTTCCGAAAGCGCAGGCCTTTCTCTTTATCAGCTTGCAACTCTCATGAAGAACCTTGGATGTACCACTGCATATAACCTTGACGGAGGCGGTTCTTCAACAATGTATTTTAACGGAAACGTAATTAACAAACCAACAACAAATGGCAACAATATAAGTGAACGTTCCGTAAGTGATATTGTTTATATCGGTGAATAAGGGAGGTGTAAATATGACATATGTAGATCAGCGTTCAACAAAAAAAGCAGTATTTATATATTCAGCCATAACAATACTTTGTATTATAATTCCTTTTATATATCACTTTTTTGCACATGGTGTTTCTTCTCCATATATGACATTTCTCGCTTTATTCCCTTTTATCCTTGGTGTTATACCATGTATG
>CALMUC010000071.1 GCA_937872845.1 uncultured Lachnospiraceae bacterium
TGTATAAGTATAATTTTTATTACAATAAGGACATACATCAATATTTAAAACTTCTGATTTTACCAATATCAGAAGTTTGTTAAAAATATTTTTACTGGTTTTATTATAAGTTATTGTCAGCAGATTATATTACCGGTTGCTGTTCAAAATTGTTATCAGCGAATTCAGTTGCCACTGCTGTTGGCGAAAGCTTTTAATTTTTCCTCATGATCCCTTTTGGAAAATCTGCATCCGCAATAATTCTGTCTGTAAAGATTATATTCTTTTGAAAGTTCAATTGAGTGTTTATATCCATTTTCCTTTTTAAAATCGCTGAATAAAAATTCCGGATATTTTTCATTCTCCTGAGACATGTTTTTTTCAAGCTTCATACCAATTTCATTTATCCATTTTGCATTTTTATAAGGACTGATTGAGAGTGTAGTTGAAAAAAAGTCATATCCATTGTCGGCTGCATATCCTGCAGTTTTTCTCATTCTCTGTTCATAACAAAGATAACATCTTTCGCCTCTTTCAGGTATATTTTCGCGTCCTTCTGCGATACGATTAAATTCCTCAGGCTCATATTCACCATTTACTATTTTCACATTTTCAGTAAAATCAGCCTCTTTTAAAAACCTGACAAGTTCCAGATAACGTTTATCGTATTCTTCCTGCCTATCAATGTTCGGATTATAAAAATATACTGTCACATCAAAATGATCTACCAGCACAGATAAACAATGTGAACTGCACGGACAGCAGCAAGCATGAAGAAGCAGTGCTGGCTTTTTTTTATAAGTCAAAAATTTTTCATCTGATTTTTTTTCCTGCTCCTTAAATCTCTGATAATAATTTTTTTGTTTTTCATCAAACATAATTTCATTCCTTATTTTTGTAAATTTCAAACTTTATGCTTTCATCCACAATATGTGCATCGTTTTTTCTAATGCCAATATTGCTAAATATATATATTATTCACAAATTCAGTGTTGCTTTTTGTTCTATTTTTTTGGCATACTATTGTCATGTTTTTACATTTTTGTATATTTTTGACAGTTGACTTTGTCTATTTTTTACAATATAATTTTCTCATAATGATATTAAATTATGCAAAGGGGGTTTTGACATGACTGTAGCGCAGGCAGTAAAAAAATATAAACTGGAACCGGTAAGTGAATACACTGCCAAAGTCAAAGCCATAGAGCTTAATGTCGAGGAAGTGTTATACATGAATGTCCAGAAAAACAAATACGCTTATATCATCAAAGATGGCAAACGCGGTTACATGCTTTACAAAGATGAAAAAAGTATGTATACAAAAATGTATAAAGGTCTTACTATGATTTCTCTTGAGCCTTAATAATCATGTTTATTATGTAAACAAAAAACCTTTCTTAAATAACAGGGTATATGTCAGATATCAGTTCCTGACATATACCCTGTTATTTTTTTATATTCTGCTTCTGCTCCTTAAAACCGTTTTCATATGATTTATAGATGCTTCATCCAGATCCATAATAACAAGCATATCTTCACTATTATGTTTTGCAAAAAATGCAATTCTGTTTTCAGGTTCTATTCCGCAATATTCCTTTATCTTAAGTTTACTGTTAACTTCCATCTGATTCTTTACATAATCCGAATCTGCATTATCCATAATTGTTATCTCTGTCTCAGGAAGAAACATAATCTGCTTGCGATTTGCTTTATTTATTATTTTTGCTACTTCAATATCTCCATCTGTTATTATAAACTCATACTCAGTATTTCTTTGTTTCAAAGCTTTTACTATCCAGAAAATTCCAAATCCAAAAAGTAAAATACCTAGAAGTGCAAATGACACATCCTGAAACAAGTTTACAAAAACTACCATTGCTGCCCCTATTATCATAACAAAAACAGCCAACATCACCTGAATATATGGTGATGCTCCTGCTTTTGAAGTGACAAGTCTCTCATTATATTTGTCTTCCTTTATGTGCATCATTTTTATTTTCCTCCTATACAACCTCTGTAAAAAGACAGTCATTCCATATTTTGTCTGGGGTATCTTTTAATATTTTAACCATGTAAACATGGTCTTCATTTATTTCTACAGCATCTTTTGACTTTCCTAAACAATCAGTAAGTCTTCTATCAATGCTGATTTCAGCCTGTTTAAAATCACCATTCTTTAATAACTGTTCAATAAGTTCTGCAATCAGCTGTTTAAGTGATTCTACCGGGCAGAAATGCTCAACGGAAATTATATCTTCATTCTTCAACATTGAAAAACTTCCTATATTATGTTCGCCGCGCACTGATTTAATAAACCTTCCATTTTCAGAAGCAAGTTCTGCGGAAAATTCATTTCCTGAATATAAGGCCCGGTACAGTTCAGGAAATAATTTCATATATCCTAAATCAACATCATCTGTAGCCAAAAGTTCAGCGAATTTTTTTAAATTTTCTTTTTTTAATATTACTCTGTCAATATTTGTTACTGTTTTATATCCCATAGATTCATAATAATGTACATCTTTCGGCCAGAGATATACAAACGGAATATGTTCCTCCTCCATATCAGCTGCAACATATTCCATCATTTTCTTCATACGTCCTTCTCGTCTGTATGCCTCTCCTACTGCAACCCCGACAATATAATATGTACGGATAATTCTTTTTCCATCTTTTGAAAATACATATGGATTTAAATGAATCATCCCTACTACTTTTTTATTTTCCTTCATGACGACTATTTTATTTTTTTTCACAATGTTATTAAAATAATAATTCATGAATCCTTCACTGTCATGAAAACAATCTGACCAAAGTTGTCTTATTTCAATCATTTCATTAGAATTTTTATCTGATAATGAAATCAAGAATCTCACCTCTTATCAATATTTCCATAGCATCCTTTACATTTCTGCGATGTTTCCATGCAGTCTGTTTTTCCTGTAAATCCGGAAATAGGGTTTCTGTAATCATAATTATCAACAGTTTCTAAAAGAACTATTGCCTGACAAGCAATACCCTCTCCCTTTCCGGTAAACCCAAGTCCCTCTTCCGTGGTTGCTTTTATATTTATTCTTCCACTGTCTATTTCAAGTACATCTGCAATATTTTCCTTCATTTCAGGAAGATGTGGCGCCATCTTTGGCTTTTGAGCTATTATTGTTGCATCTACATTTCCAATTATATAACTGCGTTTATCCAGCATTTTATGAACTTCTGCAAGAAGTTTCATACTATCTGCTCCGCTGTATTTTTCGTCTGTATCTGGAAAATACTGTCCTATATCACCAAGAGATGCCGCGCCAAGAAGTGCATCCATAATTGCATGCACAAGGCAATCTGCATCTGAATGTCCAAGAAGTCCCTTCTCATAAGGGATTTCCACCCCTCCAAGAATCAGCTTCCGTTCTTCTACCAGCTTATGAACATCATATCCTATACCAACTCTCATTATCTCACTCTTCCCAGACTACATCACTATTATCATTTATGTATTTTCCATCTTTATAAACTTTATATGCTGTAATCAGATTTGAAATACCTAAAACAAGAAGCACAATACCTATTACAACTACTACAGCAGAAGCAACAGTTAATGGCACAAACAACAATACAATTCCAATTATTAATGTAAGAATGTCATTTATAATATATGCAGTAAATCCATCGCTTCTTCCACGTATAATATAAGCATCATGAATTCGCATTGAAGAATTTACAATAATCACAATACCAAGCAGTTTAACTACAATAGACGCTATCTGTCCCGGAATTGCAAGGCAAAGTATACCTATAACAAAGAGAGCAATCGCCGATGACATTACAAACGATGTAAATCTGGCAATCAGTGTCCCCGCCATAATAATTCCAGCAATTACAAATAATATTCCTATAAGTTTTACTGTGAAATTAATTGCGCTTCCCGGAAGAAGTACACAAAATATTCCAAGCACAATCATTATTAATGGTACTATCAGATGACTTATTTGTGTTTTAAAAAATTCACATATGTTTTTTTTCTTCATTCTAATTCCTCTTTCTTTCATAATATGTATTTTCATTTTCACATATTTATATTTCATTATTATTAAACGTTTTTATTATCTGACATATTTACGTCATGAATTTTACATTTTAGTAAGCTGAGTCTGCTTCTGTTTTTTTCTATATCATCTGCAATACGGTTTATCTCAACAGCAACACTATTCCCATCATTGGGTCCAATTATGAGATCTGCTGCATCAAAACATTTTTTCGAAGAATTCCTTACTGCAACTCCAAGTCCTGCCTCAGAAATCATTCCGGCGTCATTATCTGCATTTCCAAAAGCCGCACATTCATAAACAGGAATATCAAGTTTATGAGCAATCCAGATCAGCCCTGATTCTTTCCCTGCATCTTTATATGATATCTCCAGAAGATGCGGAATAGAACTTGTAAGATAGACATCATCAACTTCATTATTTATCCTTTTTACTATCTCATTTCTTTTGTTTTTATCAAAGCATATTATATTTAAACAATCAAGCTCATGCACATGTTTATTTATAAACTCTCTGATATTTTTCTCTGGAATTCTTGTTGAATGAAGATATTGTCTTCTATGTGGCGTAATTTCCGGGTTTCTGTCAGCTTCTTCCAGATACCTTTTCTCTGAATGAGCTTCTCCTGCAAGAAACGCATCAACAAAAACATCATAATCATCTGCAATTTTAACTATCTGTCTTACAGCGTTTTCAGTCAGCAAAAATGACTTAAGACATTTCTTTTGCTGTATCTGAAAAACATTAGCTCCATTTGAACATATCGCATACTTTATAAATGGGACTTTTTCAAGTTCATGCGGCAGACATGAAAAGCTCCGTCCACTTGCAACAACAATTTCTATACCATTATTATAAGCTCTTGTCATTGCTTCAATAGTCGTATCATCAAGTTTTCCATGACCATCCAGCGTTGTATCATCCAGATCAAGAAAAATCATTCTGATATTTTCCCGCATACCGGCAGACCTCAAAATCCGACTTGTTGCTTTTCCATCACATCTGCCCATATATGTTCTGTAAAATTCCTCATATTTATCTTTGAAATCTTTCCATTTTTCATTTCGTATTACGGAAACAAGTTCGCTGCTGCTTTTTATAAGCGGTGCAGGAAAATCTGCAGGATCCTTATAAAAGCCACGTTTTTTCTTATAATCATCATAGTCAGGACAAAAAAGTAAAAATGGTTTTTTATAGATAGAATAATCGAACAATACAGAAGAATAATCTGTTATAAGTAAATCTGCTACAGGAAGCAATTCTGATGTTGTCATCTTCTCTGAATAACGCATATATTTATCTTTCAGATGTGGATGAAGGCTAAAACAAAAATACCAGTCATCTGAAAGCTTTCCTGCAGCTTCTACAATTCCGGATTCCATGCCCATACATCTGGGATTACTGGCATTTCCTGAAAATGATGGTGCATAAACACATATTTTCTTCCCAACTGCATCCGGATGAATTTTTTCAAATTTTATTCTTGCTTCATTATTCCAAGACTCATCGAAATATATATCTGTTCGGGAAATTCCGTCAGCAAAAACAATTCCATGCTGCATTCTCCATGCTCTTTCCCAATATTTTACACAGGCTGGTGCACTTACAGTGACATGGTCATAATTTGCAGTAATCTTACCATGATAATATTTGGGGAAGTCATCTTCAGCATCATAACCCATTTTTTTCAATAGTCCGCCTGAATGCCATAACTGTATAACTTTCGTTTCTTCCCTTTTTCTGCATGATGATACCGGAAGAAAATAGCTGCTTATAAATACATATGAACTTCTTGCATATATTTTCATAAAGCGGGTCATAAATCGCAGCTGCCCCATATATGACATTTTAGAGAAATCAGATGATACTGTTTTTATTTTATATCCTCTTTTTTTTATTTCCGAATATGCAAGCTGCATACTTTCCGGCAATTTTTCATTATGTGCATCTGCAAAAACAACAAGCTCATTATCTACACTTGTTCTTCTCACTGCATAATTATAAACTGCCGGCAGATAAACATTCTGTATGAACATCTTCCCATATTGCTTTATCCGAAAAGAAACTCCCATACAATTTCCTCTGTTCTTTCCTTTATTATTGCACTCTAACAAAAAATAATAATATTCATGTTCAGGATAAGAACGCTCTCATTCAATCTTAAACGTTTTTTTCTTTTGACAATTACTTTATATATTACTAATTGTTTTTTAGCAAAATGTCTATATCACCTTTACTTATTCCTGAAATATTTGCATTATTCTTTGTCACCGAATCATTTCCTTTATCCGAACCTGTTGTTACATTTCCTGATGCATCCTGTGGTGTAGCATTACCTGATACATTCTCTACATTTTTCTTCAACGATTCTACTTCTTTATTCAAATTATCGATTGTTTTCTGCTTTGCATCTGTATCGGAAGCAAACTGCTTATTTTCATCCGTCAGAGAGTTTACAGCCTGATTTAAAGATTCTATTTCCGAATTTTTCCCTGACAGAGTCTGATAGTATGATATTTTTTGTTTCTGCTGTTTTCGTTCAGCATTTTGTCTTATTGCTGGTGCTCCAAGAAAATAAAACACTATAATTCCTATAATTATTCCTACTACCATATATATATTTGAATATCTCGCAAGATTCTGTTCACGACTATTTCCCCGCTGCAGATTTCTTCTCATTTCCTTCCTTGAAGGATGAATTTTTCTTGATGGTCTTTCACCTGATGCCTGTTCCATTCCATAATAGTTAAATAAATCTGAAGAATCTTCCCTCCCGCTGTCAGCAAGACGGTTTATACTTTCTTCACTCTCTCCAAGTTCTCTCAGGAAATGAAGTGCAATCTGATTATTCTGATCTACTGCAATAACTTTTGATATGTATTTTTTTGCAGCTCCTATTCTCTTCTCATCAATATCTATAAGTGCCATCAGAAGATATGCTTTCAGGAAACGATGATTTAGTGAAATACACTTTTTTAACTGAATAACAGCAAGATCAAATTCCTTCCTGCCGGCATGGTCAAGTGCAATATTGAAAGTTCTTGCTGCTTCATTCTCCCTTTCAATAGCTTTAGGTTTATCCCTGAATTCTTTTAAATACCTGATTGCGGCATTATCTTTGGGTTTATAATTCATGCTCATTACCCAATGATGAAGTGCTTCTACCATTTCGCCTGTCTCGTAATAAATAAGTCCAAGCAAATTCCTGCTTTCAACATTCGTTTTATTATAACGCAGTGACATAATGAGTGCTTCTATAGCTCCGGTAAGGTTATGTGCACTTGCCCTTTCAAGCCCGATATTATAATAATAAAGAGAAGTATTCTCTGCTTTTTTTAAGAAATTCTGGCTCAGACGGCAATCTGTACAATATCCGTTCTCCCCAACTTCACCACCGCAGTAAATACAATTTTTCTTACCTGGCATCTGATATATCCTTTCCACTTGTTTCTTCCTTTACATCTGATGCATCATTTGAACCCTGATTTTTACGAAGGTCTTCAGTCATCATAAGAACTATATCTGTAATATCTTTTAAATCATTTTTATAAAGATTTTCATCTGCATCACTTACCTCCAGACTTGGAGAAAATCTTTTAAGTTCTTCTTCAAAATCAATCATTTTTTTGCCCTCATTATTAAATATTCATAATATATTGTTTCTGCGAATTTTTGTTTCTATGAATCCATGCTTTTCAGAAATGCCTTAACTTCACCAACCAGATAAAGTGATCCTGTTATTAATAAAAATGTATCATCATCTATATATTTGAGAGCCGCATTTACTGCATCTTCAACTGATTTATAAGTATATATTTCAGCCTTGCTGTTCTCATCACGAAATAAATGTTCAAGAAGAACTCCATCTGTACTTCTGTCCGAATTGAACTCTGTTACATATATTTTCTCAGGTTTTATTTTATCAGACAAAATTTTTGTGACAGTCTTATAATCTTTATCACTTGATGCCGCAAATAATAATTCCGTATGATTCCATCTTCCATTTTCAAGTACATAATTCAGTGAGTCCGTCAGCTTCTTTGCTGCATTTTCATTGTGAGCCCCGTCAATAAGTACATTTGATTTTATCCACTCCATTCTGCCTGACCACTCAAAGTTTTTCAAAGCTTTATAAATCCAATCTTTAAAACCAGTTTCATCTGGATATATTGTTTCTGCTGCCACTATTGCCGTTGCCACATTATCAAGCTGATATCTTGCAGCCGAATATATTGTAAGTCTTTCGAAATCATAATAACGACTAGTCATGGAAAAATCAATTTTATGTAATGTTTCTTTTAATATTTTTTTATTTATTGTGCCCGCATCAAAACTTATACTTCCAAGTTTCAAGGCATGTTTTTTTATAACTTCATCTGATAAAGGATTACCTGAATTATAAACTACCGGAACTCCTGATTTTATTATTCCTGCTTTTTCATATGCAATTTTTTCAATTGTATCTCCAAGATACTGCATATGATCCATACCTATTGATGTAATTACCGAAACCTGTGGTGCAAGTACATTTGTAGCATCAAGTCTTCCTCCAAGGCCTGTTTCATAAACCGTTTCTTCACAGCCTTTATTTTTGAAATACACCGCTGCCATAATGAATAAAAATTCAAAAAATGAAGGATGCGGATTACCTGATTTTTGATTTTTCTTTACAGCTTCTTCAACTATCTGAAATGTGTACAGAAAATCTTCATCTGAAATATCTTCTCCATTTACAGATATTCTTTCATTAATCTTCTCTAAATGTGGAGAAATGAAAAGTCCTGTCTTTTTTCCGGCTTCATTAAAAATCAGACTCAGCATTTTACATACAGAACCTTTACCATTTGTTCCGGCAACATGCACTGCCGGAACACTTTTTTCCGGATTTCCAAGTATACTCAAAATACATTTTAAATTATCTGTACCTGTTTTTCCTGCAAATCTTGGAATTTGCAAAATATATTCAACCGCTTCCTGATATGTATTCATTTTACCTGTTATCTACCTTTTCCGGATAAATATCATGATGTGTAAGGCGGTCCCAGGCAACCTGCTCCCACTTTGTTTCTGGTTTTCCATAATTACAATATGGGTCTATTGATATTCCTCCCCTTGGAAGAAACTTGCCCCATACTTCAATATATTTTGGAGTCATAAGTGCAATAAGATCTTTCATGATTTTATTTACACAATCTTCATGAAAATCTCCATGATTTCTATAACTGAACAGATATAATTTCAAAGATTTACTTTCAACCATTTTTTTATCCGGAACATAAGATATATATATTGATGCAAAATCCGGCTGCCCTGTAATAGGACAAAGTGATGTAAACTCAGGGCAATTGAATTTCACAAAATAATCATTATCCTGATGTTTATTTATAAATGTTTCAAGTAACGATGGATCATAATCTGCCGCATAATTCTGTTCATGATTTCCAAGCAGTGTAATTCCCTGCCTTTCTTCTGCTGTCCTTGCCATCTAATTTTCCTCCATGACCTCATCTATGCAATGAATTTCTCCAAGTTTAAATGAATACAGTATTATATCATTAACCTTCAGTCCTGTCAGTTTTTCTAGCGTTATTTTGTACAAGTACATTTGTGCACTATACCTTTGTATTAATTCCTCTTGTTTTTTTATGGAATCTGTTTTGTAATCAATCAGCGTTGTATTTCCATTTTCATCTATCATATATGCATCAATAATTCCCTGAATTATTACTCTGTCATCTTCTGTTCTGCTTTCTTTGATTTCTGTCATATTTCCATTTTTCAAAGGAATTTCATCCGGATATAATCCGACTGTAAACTGCTGTTCTCTGAATAAGCGTTTCATTGAATCTGCTTTCTTCATTTTCTGAAAAAGTGAATTTTCATCTGCATCATAAAATTTTAAAATAGAATCTATATTGACTGATTTCTCTTCTTCCGTAAAAAATTGACTTTCAAAAATTTTTTTTACTTCTTCTTTAAATTCTTCTGCAGAATCAATTCTGCCATAATCAAGCAATTCAAGAATCCTATGTATTACAGTTCCTCGCATTGCTCCAAAATTCAGTCCCGCACCTGCGCTGTCATCTGCTTCTTTCTCCATTCTTTCATATTTTCGCTCTTCAGGTTCGATTTCTAAAATATGCTGATGTTTGATTTCTGATACAGACATTTTTGTTTTTTGCATTACAGCCGACAAATGCGGATATGTTAATTTTAATGGATTTTCTTCTTTCTTATCCTTTATTTTTTTTATTTCTGCATTAATATCATTCTCCATACTTTCTCTGTGAATATCAGTTTCTGAAGTAAAATCATTGATAAATTTCTGATAATCCTTTTGTATTTCCTCTGTTTCTACTGATTCAATTTCAAAATATTCATCTGCACCATCACAAATTAATGCACTATCAAGAAAATCTTTTTCACACCTGTATTTTTCGTCATCTCCGGTTTTGCTTTTGCTTTTTGAATCAACTCCTGTAATAATAAGTTTTTCCTTAGCTCTTGTCATTGCAACATATAATATTCTAAGTTCTTCCTCCAAAGCCTTTCTATTTAATGATGCAATCGCAGCTTTTTTCTGAAAAGAAGGAATCTTAACCATAATTTCATGATCACATTTTTTTAAACGATCTGCGGAAAGATATGTTTCCGAACCTGCAAGACAGATTCCTTCATTTTTCTGAAGTTTAAATTTATGTCCTGTCCTTGCAAGTATTACTATTGGATATTCCAATCCTTTGCTGCTGTGAATTGTCGTTACTCTGATTACATTTTCCTGATCGTTTATGACATCTGCTTTTGCAAAATCAATTTCATGAAGCCTGCATTTTTCTATATATCTGAGAAAATCAAAAAGGCTTCCTCCTCCCATATTATCGAATCGTTCTGCCCTAAATATCAGCTGCTCCAGATTTGCGATACGCACATCCCCTTCATCAAGTGCAGCGGCATAAACATCAAGACCGGTATCAGACAATATTTTTTGAATCAGCTCAGATATCAAAATATGAGGAGCCAGCTTTTTCCAATTATCAATCATGTCAAGTATATTTATAACTTTTTTGACAAGAACCGATACTTCTTTTTCATCTTCATGATTTGATATAAATCCTCTCACTTTATCCACAAGATGTTTAAATCTGTATTTTTCAGATTCAACATCTGACACAATGACTGCAAGATCTGTTTCAGTTATTCCAAATGGTTTTGCAAGAATTACTGTTGTAAATGCAAGATCTTCGCTTATATTATCAACCGTCTGAAGAAGTGCAAGTGTCACAATAACCTCATCAGCATCAAAATATCCATTCGGGTCATCCAGTTTAACCGGAAGCCCCATTTTTTCATAAATATCTACCATGCATGATGTTCCGCGCACATTTCTTTGCAGAATAACAATATCCTTATATTCCGCTTTTCTGTATGGCTGATTATCTGCCCTGCATTCCATGTCCTGATTATATTCATCATTTTTTACATATGTTGGAAGAATTCCTTTTTTCTGGTCTCCATATAATATTTTCTTTATCTCTCCTGCTATTACAAAGGCTTCCTCTTCATCTTTAACCATATCATCACATTGATTATTGTCTTTATCTGTGTTGATATCTATGCTGATCTTGGGTTCAATATTATTTTCTTTTTCTTCACTTTTACTTATAAAAACAACTTTCACCCTGCCTCCTGTATTTAATATTTTTTCTGCAGGATAATGTTTCTCATAAATTTCATCCTCCGGACTGTTAAGTGCAGCATTTGCATTATAATTTACACCTCCAAAATCCTGTGTCATTGTTTTTTCAAATACAAAGTTTACTGCATTAAGAATTTCTCTTCTTGAGCGATAATTTTTATTCAAATGATAAAGTATTCCAGCTTTAGGATTTTTTGAATACAGTTCACTTTTATCAGTAAACAAATCCGGTCTCGCCTCACGAAACGCATAGATACTTTGTTTCACATCTCCAACCATAAATATATTTGATATAAATCCAGACTCATTTCTACGTGCAACTGAACTTAAAATATGTTCCTGTAAATCATTTCCATCCTGATATTCATCTATATAAATATACTTATATTTTTCTGAAACACGCCTTCCAATCGCTGTTGGTTCATCATTTATTTGATCATAAAGAATATTATATGCAAAATGTGAAATATCACTAAATACAAATTTTTTTTCACGTTTTTTCTCATCAAGAAGTCTTTTTCCGAACTTTTCAGTCACATTAAGAATTGGAAAAATAATCCGGCTTGTATTATCAGCTTCTTCCTGAAGTTCCATTTTCCCTGGAAATCCATTTTTTAATTCACTCTTTGTATAGTCTCTTATTTTTCTGTATTCATTTATATTTTCAAATGTATCAGGGAAATATTTTAATATATCAGTTGTTCTGAATATTTCCCATTTAAACCCAATAGCCCTATGAAGTACATCTATATCCTCAGCTTCTGAAACATTTCTTAAATTATCTTCCTCATCTGTCAGAAATAAAATAATTTTTTCTTTTACTGCTTCAGCTTTTTCTTCATCTGATTTTAATCCACTAAGCAGATTTTTCAGGCATAAAGCCTCATTCTGACAATTTTTCGCAATTTTTTTTATTCTCCTCTCTTCCTCTTGTACCCATTTCTTTAAAGACAAATCTCCTTTTTCATTTTTATATGCATTTTTAAACCACTCATCCGGATCAGCAAAAGAATCTGCTATCTGATGTATTTTCAAAATTATATTCTTAAGTCCGTCATCTGAAACATTTCCATCCATAAAGAAAGAAGCAGTTTTCCTGAATGATTCATCTTCTTTAATACTTTCATGAAGTATATCCGTAAGTACATCATCATAAAGAAGTTCGCCTTCTTCTTTATCAAGAAGTTCAAATGACGGATCAATATCTGCGGCCTGAAAATTTTCTTTTACAATTCGCATACAAAAACTATCAATTGTCATTATGTCTGCCGAACTGGCTTCTCTTAATTCCTGAGCAAAAGAGTTATCACCATTTTCCTCAACAATTGAAAGAAGCATATGTTCTATCTTTTCTTTCATCTGCGCCGCTGCTGATCTTGTAAATGTCACAACAAGCAAATCTTTCAAACTGCATTTTTTCTGTTTTATACTTTCAATTATTCTTTCAACAAGGACTGCAGTTTTCCCGGATCCCGCAGCCGCCGATACAAGAATATTTTTATTTTCCGTCAGGCTGTCAAGAACTGCCTGCTGCTGCTTATTCCACTTTGCCAATGCTATCCTCCTTATTTACAGAGATTTTCATAATCTGTTCTCTCATACTGCCGTTTTCCTTATAAACTTTCTTTTCCATCTGCTTCTTCCTGTCAAAGCGGCATACATTCCTGTAATCACAATAACTGCAGGCATTAGCTCTGTTATCCGGATCTGGAAGATAATGAACAGGATGCTTTGATATATCACCTGTCAAAATAAGTTCTGTAGTTTCCGCAATTTTTCTTATACCATAATTCATTACGCCTAAAATATTTTTTCCCGATGCCACAGGTGATAAGTCCGAATAATCTTCAGCTCCTTTTTTACTTCCCGGTCCAATTGGCAGAATTTCACCTTTCTTTACTTTATGTGTACTATCTAAAATATCAATTTCCTGTAAAAGCAAATTTTCATATTTATTATCTGAAACTTCTTCCGGATCATCATTAACGATTCCGGACAGCCGCAGTTCCTTTATCCTCTGTTTCTCAGCCATATCAATAATATCATTATTACTATATGCATTTTCTTTCGATAAAATATCAAGTTTCATAACCGCATTCTTCAGATGAGAATAATACATGCCCAGCGGAACTATATTTTTTTCAGTCTGATTATGCAAAATTTTTTCATATATACCTGCATATGCTGATAATTGAATCTGCGTACCATTAATTACTTTTCTTGGCTCAAATTCTGTATTTCCCGTCTTATAATCAATAACTCTGAAATATAAATTATTTTCATCCTCATATTTATCTATTCTGTCAATTCTTCCATTTATATTTATTTTGAATATTTCTCCGCCTGGTTTTTTAGCTTCAATAGGATAATTAAACTTCTCTTCCATTTTATAAGGAAGCATCTTTCCTTTACATATCTGATAAACTGTATCACATACACTTCTTCTTGAAAGTGCTTTTAATTTATCTTTTATAAGTATTGTAAGCCCATCCTCATCTGCTTCTGCAGCTTTATGCCGGCTGATCAGATAATTATTCCATACATCTTCAAATTTTAAATCTGAAAGTGCATTCAATTCCTCCTCTTTTACAGTATTCCAAATTGACCCGCTTTGTTTCGTCAGTTTTGCCAAAACTTTTTCCATTACGCTGTGAATTATACTTCCGGCATCAATTGCATTTACATCTTTCGTTTTCCGTGGCGAAATACCTATTACATAATTCAAAAAATACTCATATGGGCAATCTGAATAAGTTTCTATACTAGATACAGAAACTGGAATTACAATATCATCCATAACTTCATTTGGTATTTTTTCAGGATTTTTATCATCACTTAGTGCCATTTTACTTTCAATTATTACATTCTGCATTCCTGAATATTCCCTATAATGCGCAATCATAGAAATTATTTCACTATAATTCTCAAGATTTTCCTCTGTTGCTGCCATTCTCATATTTGCAGAATACTTCAGTTTTTTACTTTCAGCAGTTCCCGGATACTTCTCGTAATCTGTCTTTTCTGGTTTTAACCACGGAAATATTTTTTCAATTCTTCCTGTAAAAAATGATTTTTCGGTCTTACTGCCTGCTCTGTCAGCAGCATCATAACTTATTATGACAGATTCTGATGGTTTCGAAATCATCTGATAAAAATAAAAACTTTCATCCATACTTTGTACCTTTTCAGTAGGTGCAAAATATTTTCCCGGAACTATGTCCTTCATTACATGCATTGCAATTTCTTTATCCTGATCAGTAAGAAGTTTCCCACTTATCCCATTTGAAGGCATCTTTCCATCATTTACATGAATAATATAAAGATTCTTCACATGTGGAGGGATTTTAGATCTTGTTAAACTTCCAAATGTAACGCTATCAAGAGTTGAAGGTATAATTCCAATCTTTATATTTTCCATACCTGATTTTATCATATCCGAAAATTCCTGTATGGTAAGCTCAGTTTTCCCTAAAAGTCTCTTTGTTTCTGCAAACATTTCAGTCATTTTATGCCATAGCTGAGAATATGCTCCGGCAAGATCCAGTCTTCCCGATTTAAACATTTCATCAGCTGCAATATCTATTGATTTTTCTGCCGCCAAATGATTTTCATCCATACATTCCATAACTGCATCTATATAATTTTCTGCTGTATTTTTATTTCCGACCTTTAACAGCGGTTCAACTAAATACATGAAAAGTTTTCTTACATTTTCCAATCTTCCCGCATATTCTTTTTCTTCCTCAGTTATATTTCCATTCCATGCATATGGCATTATCTCCTGTTGCCATGATTTTTTTCCGCGTATTCCGCTTGCTATCGAACGATTTTCTAAGTCCTCAATATCCCTTGTTAAATCTGTAAATTTCCCATTTTCTGCTGCAGGATAAGCTAAAAGCATCTTCATGAATCCAAAAACACTTTCATAATCAAAATCACGAATAACTGCATTTAATAATCTTTGAATTCCTTCGGAATATGGATTCTTAGAAAATACCTTTGTTGTGTCATAAAAAACCGGAATTTCATATTTTTTGAATATTTCTTCCGAATATAAAAAAGTCTCATCTATATCTGGTGCAACTATAGCAAAATCCTTATATCTCATTCCTTCTGTACGTACTTTTTCACGAATTTCGGCTGCAATAAACCTTATCTCATCCAGGGGATTATTTGATTCAAGCAATCTTATTTCGCCTTCGGTTTTCCTTTTAAAAGGAATTATCGGATATCTGAATATATTCTCTCTCTGATACTGAAGTGCTTCATTTTCAGATTTAATATTTGTCCATACAAATTCTGGTTTGCCCTCCATGGAACTTATAATATTCAAAAGATTTCTCATTGCAGGTGCAAAAAGATTATTCCTTGAATCACATAAACTTTTCCAGTCTGATGTACTTTCAATCTGTGCCTTGTCAAGCGTCTGCGTAAATATTAATCTTTCCGCACGTTTCTTTAACTTTTTTATCAGATACATCTGATCCGGTGTAAATGAAATGAATTCATCAAATGCAAATATCACTTTGTCTGCTGATTTTATTCTTATCTTCTCATCATCCAGAATATCTGCAGCCTTTTTTAAACGGTTTTCAGGCAGATACCCCGTATCATCATATGAAACACATTTCATGTATTCCTCATATATTTCTGAAAGATCTCTTAACTTCGCAGTAAGAAGTTCTGAACAACCTTCTTTTTCAAGTCCACATGCAATTTTTTTTAATTCCTCCGGAATAATATCATACTGTATTAATTCAGAAACCGACTGTTTTACTTTATCGAGAAAACCTTGTCTCCTTATACTATTCTGGTATATGGTAAGATTATTTACTGCTTTCCCGGCTGCAAGCCTGATGAGCATAGCTTTCTCATATTCGTCCAACGGCTTTCCAACTACAATTGCAGCCTCACTGAAAATTCTAAATGAAAACCTTCCAAATGAAAGAACATCGACATTCATAAATCCCGGACGTCCAAAAAGTTTCTGATTCAATTCGATAAGTCTTTTTTCAACTTCATTTGTTGCCTGCTGTGTAACAATGATTTTATATTGTTTTTCAGGATGTTTTATGGCTTCTTTTAGAATTTCACAATATAAAGCTTCTGATTTTCCTGAGGATGCAGGTCCTGCATACATTTTATATGTCACTTTAAATCTCCATTTTCCTTGTTTTCATACATATTTACAGATATAATGAAATGAGAATTTTGTATATCGTCAATTCAGATTTTATGTATCTTTAATTCAGATTTCATCTACAATCATTATAGATTTTTCTGACGCATTACACAAATCTGTCCTGACACAATATTATCAGAAAAGGGGGATTTCTATGAATTCTTACAAAATTGATTCACCTTATAACAGTCTTATTAAACTTAAGGTTTCAGAGGGACATTTTGCCACAAGCTCTTCTCACATCAACCACTATATTGATCTTACTACTTTAAAAGCCCGTGCAAGTGAAGCCAAAGCAGTTGCAAAATCAATGGTTACAGAATATCTGACTAACACAGTAGTTGATGCTATAGTATGCATGGATGGTATGGAGGTTATCGGTGCATATCTTGCTGACGAGCTGACTGAATCAGGATTTCAATGTATGAATCATCACGGAACAATATATGTCACAACACCTGAAACAAATAATGTCGGTCAGTTAACATTTCGTGATAATGTAATTCCCATGATAAACGGAAAACACATACTTCTCCTGATAGCTACTGCATCCACCGGTCATACAGTTGAAAAAGCTGTTGAATGCATTGAATATTACGGAGGTATTATAGAAGGTATTTCTTCAATTTTCACAGCTATAGATTCTGTTTCTACGCATGAAATTCATTCGATTTTCCATGCAAAAGATATAGAAAGCTATGCTTCATTCAGTTCTCATGAATGTCCTTACTGCAAAAAAGGGATTCCACTTGATGGTCTTATCTCTCAAGGCGGAATTTCTAAATTAAATTAAGTTAAATTTCTTTACTCAAATGGAGGCATAAAAATGGATTTTAAGACACTGCAAAAAGCAATGATTGATGCAATGAAGGCACATGACAAAGATCGTAAAGCTGCAATAGCTGATTTAGTTTCTGCCGCAAAAAAAATTGCAATTGACGAAGGCCAGAGAGAAGATATCCCAGACGAAATAGTTGACCGCGCCATTTCAAAAGAAATTAAAGTTGTTAAAGAACAAATTGACACATGTCCCGCTGAAAGAAAAGATCTCATAAATGAATATGAGTTCCGCTATAATGTAATGTCTGAATTCGCCCCTAAACAGATGAGCAAAGAAGAACTTTCTGCCGCAATTTCATCTAAATATTCAGATTTAATAGCTTCAAAGAACAAAGGTGCAATAATGAAAGCTGTTATGGGTGATTTTCGTGGAAAAGCTGATGGAAAACTTATAAATCAGGTTGTATCTGATCTTATGAATTAAATATCATATCCAAATATTATAAATAAATGCAAAAAGTCGAATGAACATACGGCAGATAAATCATGTAATTATGTAATGTTGTCATTATGTAAAAATCACTTATCTGTCTGATTCATTCGGCTTTTAATTAATCTCTCAGTGAATCGTATAAATGTCGCATATAAAGTCTCTGAAATTCATCAAATTCTCCTAGTCCATCAGAAATCTCATCTACTGAATATCCTGCATTCTTTATGCTTGCAATTACATTATCATATTCCGCAATTTTTTTTTCTTCCTCTTCTCCAATTGTTCCTTTATTGAGAAAACTGAGTGGGATAATTTTTATATCTGTTTGAAAATTATTGCATGTCTCTTTTATTTTTTTCATTTCTCTCAAAACTGAACCTATTCTATTTTTCCCATGGATAGTAACAACATAAGAATTATTTCCTAATATTTTTTTTAATTTCACATCAAGTGATTCAAGTATTTCATTTCCACAATTTTTTTCACCTGATAATAAAAAAACGATATTTGAATTTTTATATTCATCAGAAAACGCACTATATGCTGCCCTTGCAAAAAGCTCAGCATCTTTATCTGAATCAAGCAGCGGCCGTGCTATCCTTATTGAATGAAAAATAGGTGCACACGAATTTACCTGTTCTCTCATTGAAATATATCCTGAATTCTCAATTACATGAGTTGATATGACAACTGCATCAGTAACACCTTCTGCCTTCATATTGAGCAGAGAAGCACGTATATCTCTAATCTTTTCTCCGTCCCTTTTTCTGATAAAGGTTCTGACATCCCCACTTGTAAATGCTGTTACAACCATTGAATCTTCAAATCTGTCATTAATTGCCCCTGCAAAATCATCTATCATATTTCTTCGTATTACCGGATGTATAGTTCCATGACTCACAAAAAGAATCCCCTGCATAATATTTACACCTCACAATATATCATTTACTCTCATATACCATTTCATTTATATATCATTTATTTCATATTTCATATATTTTCATATATTATTTATTCTTTATCATCTTCTCTATAATTTCTTATTGTATTAAGAACATGTTTTTTATTCATACTCCAGTGTGGAGCCAAAAGAAGTTTTCTCGGTCCATCACCTGTTATTCTGTGAACAGAAATATCTTCCGGCAGAATTTTCAATGCACAAAATATTAAATGACAATATTCATCAAGAGTAAGCACCGGAAACATCATTTCTGCTTTATTCTCATCTCCACCACATTTATCCAACACTTCCAAATATTCATCACCAAGCCTGGTTCCTTTTAAAATATGCAACAGCTGCAATTTAACTCCATCAGGATGTGGTATGAGATTCGAGATATATTTTACTGAATTCATCATATCTTTCTCGGATTCTCCGGGAAGTCCAAAAATTAAATGTACCACTACATAAATTTTCATCTTTTTTAATCTGTAGTATGAATCTTCAAAAACAGACAAAGTATATCCTCTATTTATCTTTTCTGCTGTTATATCATTCGATGTCTGAAGTCCCAGTTCAATCCATACAGTTTTTACTTTATTTACTCTTTCAATAACATCAAGAATCTCATTCTGAAGACAATCAGGTCTGGTTCCTATCGAAATAATAACAACAGCCGGGTCAGATGCAGCTTCCATAAACATATGAAGAAGTCTCTCAGGTTCTCCATATGTATTTGTAAATGATTGAAAATATGCAATATACTTTCGATTTTCACTATCTATAGTCTTAGGAAATTTGCAATTCACTCTTTCTTTGGCTGCTTTTATCTGTTCAGTTATAGATTTACTATTTTCTGCAAAATCACCAGATCCTCCATCTGAACAAAAGCAGCATCCTCCATAAGATATCCGTCCATCCCTGTTAGGGCAAGAGCATCCTGTGGAAAGTGAAATTTTATAAACCTTCGTATGGTATACACTTTTAAGATAATCATTTAATGTATAATATGAAATCATTTTGATTTTCCTTCATCTGAAATTTACGGCATATAATTTTCAAAAAATCATTATTAGTTTTCTACATAATTTAAAATTTTTAAAAATTAAATTTTTATAGCATTACCAAAGTTCATCAGTCTGTAATCTATTACATATATATTTTTTATAAATCATAATTTTTACTCATTTGCTTCACAAGTTTTTCACAACTAGATATTAATATAAAAACATGAACTTCTGATGAAGAAGTTTTCATAACCTTCCCCCACATTTGCGTCCGGTTGACATGCCGGACGTTTTTATTTATAAATCAACCAACAGATATCAAGTTATCATTTTCATCATATACCAGCTTCATAGAAAAAAAGCTTTCATCCTCATCTAATTTTTTCAAAAAAATCCTGTCACCTTCCCAAAGAGAAAGATTTTCTATTTCATTTTTATTTATCCATTTTAATGTTCCTTCATCACATTCAATTTCATTTCCGTAAAAAGAATCTGATGTATATAAAAACATAATTTCTTCTGAAGACCTTGGCGATATAAATGTTATGATTCCCCTAAATTCCAGTTTATCAATAATATATCCGGTCTCTTCTAAAACCTCTCGTCTTATACATTCATCCGGGCTTTCTCCATCTTTAAAATGTCCTCCTACACCAATCCATTTTCCCTTTGAAAGATCACTTTTTTTCTTTGTACGATGAAGCATAAGATATTTATTATCCTTTTCAAGATAACAAATAGTTGTTACAACAATATCTTGTCCTTCTTTGTTCATGATTTTATTATCTCCAATCAATACAGTATTAATCACAGATTGTTATATTTATGATGTTGTAATCCTTGCTATAATTTCATTTTAACATATTCTTATAATAACAATACACATGTCATGTTTTATTACAGTATTCAATTATATTTATGGCGGGATATAATTAAGTTCCATTTTATCAAATGCAAGATATGTGGTATTATGTGGCAAAATAAATAAAAAAAGGCAAACTCAAATGGACAAAAATATATCTTGTTTAAATGAATGCACTAACCACAATCGTCAGAAGAAAATTGCTGTAATAAATGATGTTACAGGTTTTGGACGATGCTCAGTAGCAGTTGAACTTCCGATAATTTCAAAACTTAGAATTCAATGTTGCCCCGTCCCTACTGCAATTCTCAGTAATCAAACTGGATTTTCCAGTTTCTTTATTGACGATTATACAAAGCACTTTACTAAGTATACTGATGAATGGAAAAAACTTAATCTTATTTTTGATGGAATATGTTCAGGTTTTATTGGATCGACAAAACAAATCAGGCTTATAAGTTCATTTATCGATGAATTCAAAACCAGTTCAACAATAGTTGTTGTAGATCCTGTTATGGGTGATCATGGTAAACTCTATTCAAGTTATACTAAAGCTGAAAGTATGGCCATGCGTGACCTTGCAAAAAAAGCTGATATTATAACTCCTAATCTTACAGAGGCATGTCTTCTAACTGATACACCTTTTCACAACGGTCATTGGACTCAGAATGAATTAAAAGCACTTATGTTCAGCCTGGAGGATCTCGGTCCAAAGAAAATTGTAATTACAGGAATTCCACAAGACTCATTTGTTGCAAATCTATGCTGTTCAGATGGTGTATTGCGTTTTACAAGACAGGCTTTTATTGGTTCTGAGCGGAATGGTACTGGCGATGTATTTACCGCTATAATTGCAGCAGATGCCGTAAATAATGTTCCCTTTATAGCTTCTGTCCGCCGGGCTTCACATTTTGTAAAAAAATGTATAATAAAATCAGATGAACTCGGAATACCAAATACAGATGGTGTTGCATTTGAAGAAGTCCTTGACAGTCTTCACATTAATTAATTTATGTAAATGTACTTACAAGCAGATATTAATAAATACAATTTAAAAATCAGCTGGAAACTAATAAGTCTTTACCTATATATCAAATAATACTGCTTTACAAACTTCTAATGACTTGAAAGCCACAGCTTTAACCGTAAAAGCACCCCATATTATATTAAAATTATCAAAAGGAGATATCTATGTCAGATATTAAAGAAGAAATATTATATAAGGTACATAATAATTTATACGTTAATCTTACAAATAAGTGCCCGTGTTCATGCACCTTCTGCCTGCGGCAGAACATGGACAGAGTTGGTGATTCCGATTCATTGTGGCTAGATCATGAACCAGATTATGATGAAGTTGTTACTGCTTTCAATAATAAAAAAATGGATGAATTTAATGAAGTTGTGTTCTGCGGTTTTGGCGAGCCAACCGAGGCCTTTGCTACACTAGTTAAAGTGGCTGATTTTATCAAAAAGAAATACAAGAAGAATATCAGACTAAATACAAATGGTCTAGGAAACCTGATAAATAATAGAGATATATGTCCTGAACTAAAAGACCGTATAGATACTGTTTCAATTTCATTAAACACTCCAGATGCTGAAAAATATTATAAAATTGTCCGCCCAAAATTTGGAAAAAAATCTTTTCAGGCAATGCTTGACTTTGCCAAAGAATCTGCTGAGTATGTACCAAATGTTATATTTACAACAGTTGACACAACTATATCTCATGAAGAAGAAAAGAAATGTCAGACAATTTGTGACAGCTTGGGTGTAACCTACCGAATCCGTCCATGGGAAGATTAATACTTGAAAAATTTTAATACATGAAATTATTAATACTAATAAAAATTAATGCTTAATCTGATTAATACTTTGCATAAGTGTTAAACTGATTATACATAATGACAGAAAAATAATGCATGATCTGATTAATACTGAGGAGAAAATATATGGATGGATTTAAAATTCTTGGTTTTGCTCACATTTGCATGATTCTATGTATTTTAATATGTAATATATGTCTCTTATTTCTTTTTAAATTATATTTCAAAAAAAGCAATCAAATCTCCTCAAATAAATTTATACTTTTGATCATATCACTTACTACGATACTGTCAGAAGCTGTCTTAGATTTATATCTGGTAGTAAAATTGCATTATAATATACTTTATTATCTACCTCTCCATCTATGTGGAATAGGCTATTTTATTCATCTTGGAATAGCAGTTACAATGCAGCCACATAAAAAAATAATTCGCATATTTCATGCTTCCCTATCTGAAATATCTATGATTCTGATTGGTCCTGCTGCTTTTATTACACTTTTTTTTCCCGACTGGAGCAATCTTAAACTTACTTCTTATCAATCAATACAAGGTTTTATATCTCATGGCTTATTAATTCTGTTCCCATCAATACTTCTTTTTTTTAAAATATCATACCCAGATATAAAACATTCCTGGTATAACATTGCATTTCTGGTCATAATTGCAATTCCAATTCACTATTTTAACAAATACTCTGGATGCAACTATTTATTTTTAGAATCACCAATCAAAAATACTCCACTTGAATTAATGGCTGATATTGCAGGCCGGAAAAACTATATCTATTGCCTTATAATATTTATAACAATAATTGTATCATTGGAATATCTGATTTTTGGATTTATACATATGAATAAATTTAAAAATAGATAATAAATTTAAGCTTACAAAAAACAAGCCAGTCTTTATATAAAAAAGCAATTCAACATTTTCAGTTGAATTGCTTTTTGCTTTTCTTCTACCTTTCATGTGAATCAAAAAAAGAAGCCTTTCGCTTCTTTCTTTTTTGTTCCTTCA
>CALMUC010000072.1 GCA_937872845.1 uncultured Lachnospiraceae bacterium
CAGTTCGTGCGCCCGGTACACAGCCTGATCGTCCTGCACGGCCAACGCGTCGTGCCATGCGACGTACTCGGCCTGAACAGCGGCAAGACGACGCTGGGGCACCGCTTCCTGTCGTCCGGCGAGATCGTGATCAACTCACCCGACGAATACGCCGCGAAGCTGATGGCCGGCAAGGTCATCGCCATCACCGGCTCGAATGGAAAAAGCACGGTCACCAGTCTCTCTTATCTTTTTCTATGACTAATTCTATTTACACAAAATATTTTACGCTATCAATCCGCATTTACCATTATATTTCATTAGCCATTGCTGTTGCATTTTTATTTATCACATCATACAATAATTAATATAGCTTACCTTTAGTTAGTTTCTGAAATCATCCAATATTATCTTTAAAAATTTATATACTAATTATATTTATATTTTTAATATTTTGTTGTCATTTTTGCAAACAAAATATAAACCAAGAACCGGACAGTACAGCTTATAACTCCATATATAATAACTTTATTTAAAATCATGCTTCCTGACGCATTAAAAGACGCAACTATACTCATTTGATATTTATATGTAAAACTGAAAACAGATATACCTTGTATATCTGTTTTCAGTTTGTCCGGAAGTAAAATCCAGAAAGCACATATACCGCCCATATATACAAAAAAATTTTGTGCTATATATCTGATAAATACTGAGTCAAAACACAGCCTTATAATAATAAGCAGTATTGCTAATATCCTGATTATTGTATTTGTATATATTTTTTTACCTGCTAATAAATCAAATATTGCAAACAAAAATACAGTTTCTACAGCAAAAACTGTACTTACAGCTATTGTTATGCTGATGATCTTTGCTATAATAAATTTTGATGCATTGTATCCTGATATATGCTCAACTTCATAGAATCTACTGTCAAAATAATCTGATGTAAAAACATATATCATCATCGATGTCAGTATTACTATCGGAATCATTAACCATATAGCACTATTGCTTAATACATCACTATATTTATTGTACCCATCCCTATATATTGCTTTTAATACAGCTGCAATTTCTGCAGCCATCGAAAATGTTATAAGAACCAGAATATTAATTCTGCTATAAAACAGGCAATAAAAATTTTCTTTTAGCAATTTATTCATTTTTCATCACGCTCATATAATATTCTTCGAAATTTTTTATGTTTCTTTTTTTGATATCTTCTTGTATATTGTCTCTTGAATTTTCGAGAAGTATCTCACCATCTTTTATAAAAATGTAATCTGTAACCAGTTTATCTAATTCTGCCAGAATATGTGATGATATCATAATCGAAACACCATTATTCTCATTTATCTTTAATAGCATATTTCTGATTTCTATCATACCCTCTGGATCCAGTCCATTCATTGGTTCATCAAGTATCAGAACATCTGGATCATTAACAAGCGTCATTGCAATGCCAAGTCTCTGTTTCATACCAAGAGAGAATTTTTTTGCTTTCTTGTTTTTTACATCTGCCAGTCCTACAAGTTCCAGAACCTCATTTATTTTTTCTTTATCATTTTTTCCATTTAATATCTGCATATATCTCATATTTTGATATGCAGTCATATTCATATTTATATATGGGGCTTCAATAAGTGCACCAAACTTTCTTTCAGATTTTGCTGTATTTTCATTTCCATCAATATAAATTTTTCCATCTGATGGAGTTATAAGAGAAAGAATAAGTTTAAACAAAGTTGTTTTTCCCGCTCCATTGGGTCCTACAACTCCATATATTCTTCCTTTATTTATTGACAGATTACAATTTTTTAATGCACATTTTTCTTTATATCTCTTTGATACATTTTCAA
The DNA here is from genome assembly GCA_937872845.1 of uncultured Lachnospiraceae bacterium. GTDB lineage: Bacteria > Bacillota > Clostridia > Lachnospirales > Lachnospiraceae > Eubacterium_Q. The sequence continues at coordinate 1,845 of CALMUC010000072.1, forward strand.
GTTTTAATATCTCTTCTTCCACAATTATGCCTCTCCATTATTGCATTTTTTTATTATCTTGCTGAGAAACAATACATTATATTTTTTATATTCTTTCCATTACATATTATAAAACAAAAAATTTTCATTACAATCTCATTTGCAGAATTAACAATTATATGTCATATTTAATCAAAAGACATATGTTTTTTATGGCTAAACCTGATTTAATATGAACTATCCGGAATAAATTAAATTTATCATCAACTTTTTCTGCATGTTTTTCAGGCAGATGAAGATGATGTTGAAGAAAACCTCCGTTACTCGGCATACATAAATAAAGCCTCACACAACTAAAGCTGCGTGAGGCTTCATAATTATTCAATCCGTTATTTCTGGTATACCTGTGGTTTTTTACAACAAAAGCTCATATATTATAGTGATAGAAGTCACTACTTATTTGCAACTGCTGACTTTTTCAAAATATCATATACTTTATTTTCAAGTACAATCAGATAATAATCATCACTTGAATATCCATAGTTTTCTTTTAATTCTTCTTCTGTTGAAAGTCCTTTTTCCTCAAGCAGATTCTTTACTACCGCTTCTTTATCTGCCTTTGTTACTGTTATGTTCTCTTTATCTGCGATTGCAACCATAACCATTTTTTCTTTAAGATAATTCTTTACAAAAGCATCAAGCTGGTCATTAAATTGATCTTCTGTCACTCCATACATGTTCTTGAGCATTTCATCATAATCCATATCTGATGCTGATGCACGATTTTTTATACCTGTGATAACTGTATTTTTGCGTTCATTTAATTCATCGCTCGGGTAATCCTTCACACTGCATTTTGATACTGCAGCTGAGATCACAGCCTGCCTGTCCTCTGATGCAGCTTCTTTCTCTGCATCCTTCATAAGTTCTGTCCTTGTAGCTGCTTCAAATTCTTTTTTGCTATTATAACTTGTCTGATCTTTTACTAATGCATCTGTATATGTTGCATCTACTTCCTCTGAAATATAATCAAGCGTTGTTTTAAAAACAGCTTTTTTACCAGCCAGACTCTTCGTCTTATAATCCTTTGGAAATGTTACTTTTATATTAAATACATCTTTAGCTTTGTGTCCTATAATCTGATCATCAAAGCCATCTACATAACCACTTTTCCCAAGTTCTATCTCGATTCCCTGTTCATTAGTACTTCCGCCGTCAAACGTCTTTCCATCTACTGTTCCGACATAATCAATATGAACTACATCACCTTTCTTTGCTTTACGATTTGTTATATGATTATACTTTGTTGCATTATCTACAAGGATATTAATCTTCTTTTGTACATCGGCATCTGTAACTGTTGCATCTGTTGGCGTATAAACAATATCTTTATACTCTCCGATTGTTACAAATTTTGTATACTTGTCTTTCATATCCTGAATTATTTTATCAGGATCTTCATCAGCTTCTGAAGCTGTTGCTGTACCAGCTGAATTTTCATCTGTCCCATCTGTAAGCGATGCAGATGATGCAGATTTATCTGCTGTATCTTTTACTGCCTTTTCCTTGTTTCGGTCATGCACTCCTATTATCAGAAAAACAACTCCAACTATTGCAAATAATATAACCACGCAAAATCCTATTAACCATGGCAGATTCTGGTTAGCCTTCCTTTTGGCTGCGGTCTTTTTTTTATTTGTCTCTGTAAGTTTTTTTCTGCAATATGGGCATTCCTTCACATTGTCATCAATTTCTTTTCCACAATTCGGACACTTCATAAATATATTCCTTCTTAAAGTTCTTATTTATTCGTACAAATTTTCACAGCATATCTATGAATCCGCACGAACATGGTTTTTATCATATCATAGTTATGTGAATTTTGTTTGATTTTTTAAATGAATTTATGTTTTTTACAAAAATATGGCGATGTGAAAGTCCACGGTTCTAAACTCCGGAGTTAAGATATATGTTATCGTATATCTCTTAGATATCTGTGCATTCCATTTTTATATTCAAATATTCTGATTTCGCAATTACGAGGTTTAGGTCTCCACATCAGTCCATTTTTCTTATCTCCCAGATATCCTGACAATGCACGCATAATTCCTCCATGACAGGTAATAAGAACATTCTCGTAATCTGTTTTTTCAATTTCCTCAAGAAATGATGTACTTCTTTTTTTAAGAGAGTCAGTTGTTTCAACGGACTCCGGCGCTCTGAAGATTTCCGGGAAAGCCCAGTAAAGACTCATTTTTAACCCCATATCCGTATATAGTTTTTTTTCATATCTGCCAAAATCCGCTTCAATAAGACGTTCATCCTGCAGAATACTGTCTTCATGCACATCACCTATAATTGAAGCTGTTATAATCGCCCTTTGCAGTGGGCTTGAATAGACTGCATCAAATTTAATGTTTCCTATTTTTTTCCTTGCTTCCTCTGCCTGTCTCAAACCATTTTCATTTAAAGGCTCATCTGTACGGCCCTGCATCAGATGTGCACGATTCAGATTTGTTTCACCATGTCTTGTTATCCAGATTTTCATTTTTTACTTCCTTTATATATTGCATTGTCGCCAAAATTCCGTTTTATCTTTTCAGTCATATCGCTAAGTGCTTTCATCTTTTCATATTCGTTAAAATTAATCTGTCTGAACTCACCATTATCAAGTGTTGATGCACTTACACTCATTAATCTGATTTTTTTCCCTTCATCAAAAATCCCACCGGATTTAAGCAGCATTTCTTTCATTAATTCCTTTGCAGTATCAAATATTATTGATGCATCTCTTGTCGAATCGGGTAATTTTGTCTGAACTGAGTGTCTCTTGAAATCATCGGTTTTCACCCCAAAGGTTATTGTTCCCGCATATAGTCCTTGCTTTTTCAACCGTTCGCTGACTTTTACCGAAAGATATTTCAACACTTTAACACCTTCTGTTTCCAGATTTTCCCTGCCTATATCAACTGTTGTTGTAAGTTCATTTCCAACAGATTTAGGGTCTCGTTCTTCATCTGATACAACTGATTCTGATTTTCCGTTAGCAGCTTCATAAATGTAATTTCCGGAAATTTTTCCCAGCTGCCCGATAAGAATTTTAGGTTCTGTATGTGCTGCATTGCCAATTGTTTTTATCCCGATTTTCTCAAGCTTTTCTGCCGTTTTTGCGCCACAGCCGAATAAATCCGCTATTGGAAGCGGCCACATCTTATCAGGTATCTCTTCAGGATAAAGTGTATGCACCATATCAGGTTTTTTGAAATCAGATGCCATCTTAGCCAACAATTTATTGGTTGAGACACCTATATTTATAGTAAATCCTAATTCGTATTTTACCTCATCTGCGATCTTTCTTGCCGTTTCTTCTGGATTTGAAGTTCTTCCTGTCATATCAAGAAATGCTTCATCTATTGAAAATTGTTCAACTACATTTGCATATTTCTTTAATATATCTATAAATGCTTTTGAATATCTGCGATATGTCCAGAAATCTGCTTCTACTATTATAAGTTCAGGACATAATCCTAGTGCTTTTACAACCGGCATTGCTGTCTCTATTCCGTATTTCTTTGCAGGTATAGACTTTGCAGTAATTATCCCATGTCTTGTCGATGTATTTCCTCCAACTGCAGATGGAACTTTTCTTAGATCAACAGCATCAGGATTTTCAGATAATATTTTCACTGCACTCCAGCTCAGGAATGCCGAATTTACATCTGCATGAAAAATTATATTTTGCATAATTCCCTCTATATATTGTTAACTGTTTTTCGCCGATCCGTTTCCCTGAACTTCTCTTTACATCTTCATCTGAAAGAGTTTGCTGAACTTTATTTTACTAAATCCTCAACCTCATCAAGTACATAATGGAATTTATCAAGTGCCGCCTCGATTGGTGCTGATGTCCTAAGGTCAACGCCTGCATGTAAAAGTTCATCAAGAGGATCCATACTGTCTCCCATCGAAAGAAATTCCAAATATTTCTTCACCGCCGGATTAGCCTCTGATACATCGGACTTTGTTCCAATAAGCTTGCTTTCTTCCTCAAGTATTTTTTCAGATATTGCAACAGCTGCAGAATAACTTGTTGCATATTTATAAACATAAAATGGAGTATAAAAATGTGGTATTCTTGACCACTCCAGTTTTACTTCATCATCTACTGCTAGTTCATTTCCAAAGTACTCTTTTATCAGATCCTCATATATATGGCTGAGCTTTGATGCATTAAGTGATTCACCATTTTGAACAGCTTCATGAGCAAGCTTTTCAAATTCTGCAAACATAGTCTGGCGATAAACTGTTCCTTTAAATCCTTCCAGATAATGATTCAGAAGTGAAAGTCTCTCTGCCTTTACTTCCTTCATCTTTTCAGGGTCTGCCTTTACCGAATCAAGTTTTTCAAAATTGTCGCGAAGCAATTTTTCTATAAGCAGGTTTTCATTTACTGTTGATGCCACTTCGGCTACGAAAATTGTATAATCTGCATCCTGAGGCGGCTGATTATGATTTGAAAACCAGCTGTGAATTGAATGTCCCATCTCATGTGCAATAGTTGAAACACTCTCTAGATCACCAACAAAATTTGTGAGTACATATGGTACTGAATCATATGTGCCGGATGAAAAAGCTCCGCTGTGTTTGCCTTTGTTTGGATATACATCTATCCATTTCTCATCAAATCCTTTATTCATTATGTCCGTATATTTTGTACCAAGCGGCTTTACGGCATCAAGCACGGTTTTCTTCGCTTCTTCATATGTATATTCCTTCTTTATTCCTGCTGCAAGCGGAGCATAAATGTCATAATAATGAAGCGTGTCAACTTGAAGAAGTTTCTTACGAAGTGCAACATATCTATACATTTCAGGCATGAATTTATGAACGGTTTCAATAAGATTGTCATATACTTCTGTCGGAATATGTTCACTGTCCATATACATTTCACATGAAGAATTATAGTGTCTTACTTCTGCCATTGCTGTTGCAGCCTTCACCTGTCCTGCATATACTGCGGCAAATGTATTTTCATGTTTCTGATATTCCTTATAAAAACTATGAAATGAATTTTCTCTCATTATTCTGTCATTTGATGACTGGAGTAATATATAATTTGATTCACTTACAGGTATTTCATTTCCGTCTTTATCCTTTGCCATGTCAAATACAAGATCTGCATCTTGAAGATTGCTTTCAACTTCACCAGGCAGAGCAAGTACTTCACCAAATCTTGCTATAAGTTTCTCTTCTTCACATGAAAGCATATGCGTTTTTCTGCGAAGAAGTTTTGTCATAGTTCTGCTGTAATCAGAAAGTATAGGCTCATTTGTTATTGCTGCCAATACTTCTTCTGAAAGAGAAAGTATTTCAGGATCTGCAAATGAAAGTTCTGCAGCCGCATGAACATATTTTGCATAAATTCTTGAATACATATCCTGTGCTGAAGAATCTTGTGAGTCAGCATTTTTTTTCAACTCTGCATAATCAAAAAGATCTGAAATTTTCCTGTCAAGATCTGTAGATTCATCTAAATATTTACGTATTTTCTCAGCTGATGAAAGTTTTCCTCTATACTTTGCAACTTTTTTTACATCATCATCAAGCACTGTAAGGTCTTTCTCCCACTCCTCATCGCTTTTATAAAGACTTGAAAGATCCCACTGAAATTCTGGATTCATCTCATTTCTTTTTTTTAATTCTTCCGCCATATAATCCCCTCCGGATTTATCCTATATTTTATAAGTCATACTTTATTGCTTATTTTATTGTTGTATTTCTTTTTTCAATTTCTTTTATTTCCTTATAATATCTTTCTGCTGCCGGAACATTTATCTTATCTGCTTTTGCTTTTTTTACAAGTGTCCCAAGAAAGGCTTCAAGCTCAGTCCGGTTTCCGGCTTCAATATCTCTTTTCATTGAACTGGTTGCATCTTCACTTTGTTTTTCAGTCATAAATGAATATTTAATATCAACCAGATTTTCAGGCAGATTCACGCCTTCGGCTTTCCCGACATTAAATCCTTCTTCCAGAAGTTCTTTTAAATCACTTTTCATACTGCTGTTTTTTCTTATGATCCCACTTGTTGTAAGATATCTTGCTGTAATTGTATTAAACGCGCAGTTTAAAATATATTTCTGCCAGATTTCACTTTCTATATCATCCGACCACCTGACGTCAAAACCACTTGCTTTTATTGTTTCATATAAACGTCTTGCGCCATTCTGAAATTCAGGTTCATTTATCATCGAACCAACAAACATATATGTGTATTTTCCCAACTGTCGTGCGGAAAAGTCTTTTTCAGATGATGTTACTGTGTATATAAGGCTGTCTGCAACAATTACATCCGGGAAAATACCTCGCAGTTCTTTTCCTGGATCAACACCATTCATAACAGGTACTATTACAGTATCTGCTCCTATCCCTGCTTTGAATGTCTCTGCAATATTATTAATTGAATAATTTTTTACACATACAAATATATAATCCTGAATTTCATTTTTATGCAGCTTCTCACATATTTTCATAGGATGTACAGTTCTTCTGCCATAGAAATCACTGTTTAATATTATTCCATTTTTTTGAAATGATTCTGCGCGCCTGTCATGAGCTATAACTGTCATTGTCTTTTCATATTTATTTCCAAACACTCCGCAAAGGAGTGTTCCGACTGCCCCCGCACCGGCTATACATATACGTGGCTGATGCTCAACTGACATACTGCTGACATTATACTGCATCTTTACTTTTTTCTCCGTTTACCATAATTTTCCATATCATATCAAGTGCACGTCTGTTTTTCTTTACATCATGAACTCTGAAAATCTTACATCCATGTATATACCCATATACATTTGTTGCGATTGTCCCTTCTTCTCTTTCATCTTTCGGGAGATCAAGTGCATTTCCTATCATTGATTTTCTGGATATTCCAAGCAGAATCGGCATTCCAAGCTTTTCAAGCTCATCAACATTTTTCATAATAATAATATTCTGTTCCTGCGTCTTTGCAAATCCTATTCCTGGATCAATAATCATTCTATCCTTTGATATTCCGGCTTCTGTTCCGACTTTTATACTCATTCTGAGATCACTTAATACATCAGGGATAAAATCTGTATAACTCACTATACGATTCCCTTCTTCTGCTTTTCTATTATGCATAATAATTACCGGAATTTCAGGATATTTTGCAACTACATCTGCCATCTTACCATCCCATCTGAGTCCCCATACATCATTTATAATATTTACTCCTGCTAGTATACCTTTTTCAGCGACAGCAGCTTTATATGTATCAAGAGAGATTGGTATGTCAAATTCCCTTCTTATTTTTGTTATTATCGGAATCACCCTGTTTATTTCTAGAAGATCGGAAGAGCACACGTCTGAACTCCAGTCACGAGATTCCAT
>CALMUC010000073.1 GCA_937872845.1 uncultured Lachnospiraceae bacterium
ACAAAAACAAAAAATGAAAAATAATGACAGTAATTTTATATTTTCTTAAATTTAAACATGATAATATTACAGATATGATGGTAGGAAGTATCCTTTTACCATGATAAAAACTATGTATATGCAGAATGTGTAATTATGTTAAATGAAAGGAAAAATATGAGAAGATTTGAAGGATTCGAAAAAGGAATAAATCTTGGAGGATGGCTTAGTCAGTTCAATGATAAAAGTGAGGAGCATTTTCTCTCATTTATAAAAGAAGATGATATAAAAAAAATTGCAGAAATGGGATTTGATCATGTGAGAATTCCGGTTGATTATATACTTCTTGAGGATGAAGAAGGCAAGTCTGCTGATTTTGGATATGAACTGCTTCATAATGCCATTAAATGGGCAAAGACGAATGGTATTAATGTATTAATTGATCTTCACGAAATATTCGGATATAGTTTTGACCCATTAAAGAAAGATATTGATCGTGAAAAATTTTTTTATGATGCAGCATTGCAAAAAAGATTTCAGAATTTGTGGAGATGTATTGCTAAAGAATTTGGAAATGATCCGTCGCATGTTGCGTTTGAATTATTAAACGAGGTTGTAGTATCATCTGTATATGAGGCTTGGAATAATGTTGTTTCAGCTGTGATTCCTGTTATAAGGGAATATGCACCAGACACCTGGATTGTGGTGGGAGGTGTAAGATATAATAATGTGAATAGTGTACCTCTTCTTGACAAACCTGTCGATGATAGAGTTGTTTATAATTTTCATTGTTATGAACCGTTGATATTTACACATCAGCAGGCATACTGGGTTGATAATATGCCGGACGATCTCGTCGTAAATTATCCGGACAGTATTGAAAATTATCAAAAATTAAGTGAACATTTATCAAGTGATCTTGTGAAAACTATTTATGACAATGATATAAATGGAATAGGGAAAGAATATTTTGAATGTATGTTCAAGAAGGCTGTAGATGCAGCAGAAAAAAACAATGTCCCTTTATACTGTGGTGAGTATGGAGTGATTGATCGTGCAAAAGCAGAAGACACCATGAGATGGATTTCAGATATACATTCGGTTTTTCAGAAGTTTAATATTGGACATGCACTATGGAATTATAAAGAAAAAGATTTTGGATTTATGGATCATCATCTTGATGCAATAAGGAATGATATTTTAGCCACATTATAAAATGAGTTTTAATATAAATATTAGAAATGATGTTGACCATAAAGTGGTTCTTAATTGTTAATAAAAAATTCAGATAAAAGGTTCATGTTTGTTATAAAGTAATAATATAGTATGCCCGCAAATAATAAATATTTGCGGGCATTTTTTTGTGCAGAAAATGATTTTAGATATGAATTTTCATTACCACATAAAATCACTTTAACTGGCAAAAAATATATAAATACAATATGTAGTGGCTGTGATAAAGACGACAACTATATTTAGTCTATACACAATTGACTACAATAAAAATTCTGCAAAACAGACATTCTTGTTTTGAATATTTCTTTGAAACTGCTTGAAAAAAGCAAAAGTGGGGTTTATTATGAATACATATGGATGTATTTACCACAAAAAACCATAAAATGGAGATTAATTTGAAAGGAGGTCTGACATGTCAAAAAGTCTTAAAGGAAAGTTCAGACGTAATATTGACACAAAGGGCCGCCTTATTATTCCATCAAAATTAAGAATTGATGATACAAAGGCTTTGGTAATATCAAGAGGTCTCGATAATTGTCTTTATATTTATACTGAAGATGAATGGGATGTCTTTATGAATAAACTTGAGGAACTTGGAGATAAGAATGATATACGAAAGCTGAAAAGATACTTTGCGGCAAATGCAGAAGATATTGATATGGATGATCAGGGAAGAATAGTAGTTCCTTCAGAATATCGTGATCAGGTCAAGATAGATAAAGAAGTAGTTGTAGTTGGAAATATTAACAGAATTGAAATATGGAGTGCTCCTGTCTGGGATGAGCTTGAAGAAACACCTGAGTTTTCAACAGAATATATAAGCCAGATATTCGAAAATATTTAAAAAATCTGATTTAAAATGAACTTCAGAGAAGAGGATATATATGGAATTTAAGCATAAATCAATCATGCTTCAGGAAGTGCTTGAAGGACTATCTATTAAAGATGACGGTACATATGTTGACGGCACGGTTGGTGGCGGAGGTCATTCCTATTATATATGTAAGAGATTAAAAAATGGAAAGCTTATAGGAATAGATCAGGACGCAGCAGCAATAAAAGCAGCTACAAAGAGACTTTCGGAATTCCCGTTTGTCAAAATAGTAAAAAATAATTATGTGAATATGGACACTGTTCTGAGTAATCTTGGCATAGAGAAGGTAGATGGAATTCTATTGGATTTAGGAGTTTCTTCATATCAGTTTGATAATGCAGAACGAGGTTTCTCATATAGAGAAAATGGAAAACTGGATATGAGAATGGATCAGGAATCACCACTTTCTGCTTGCGATGTAGTAAATAATTATTCAGAAAGTGATTTAAACCGAATTCTTCGTGATTATGGTGAAGAAAATTTTTCCTCAAGAATTGCACATAAAATTGTTGAGGCAAGGTCGAAAAAAATGATAGAAACAACATTTGAGTTGAATGACATAATCCATGAAGCAATTCCTGCACCGGCCAGAAGGCGTGGCGGACATCCATCCAAGAAAACTTTTCAGGCGATTCGTATAGAAATTAATCATGAACTCAGTGTTTTGGAAAATTCAATAGATGGAATGATTGATAGTTTAAATGATGGAGGAAGGCTGTGTATAATAACATTTCATTCTCTGGAAGATAGAATTGTAAAAACAGCATTTAAAAAAGCAGAAAAACCTTGTATATGTCCACCTGAGTTTCCTGTATGTGTGTGTGGGCTGAAGTCAAAAGGGAAGGTGATTACAGCAAAACCAATAACACCATCAGAAGAAGAATTAGAAGAAAATCCAAGGTCTAGCAGTGCAAAACTTCGAATATTTGAAAAAAAGTTGAAATGAAGTATTGAAAAATGTGGAAGGAATAGTAAAGATGGCAAGAATGGAACGGAATATTTATTATGAAGAAGGAAATACCGCCAGAATAACCGGGAATGCTCTGGCAGAACCAGACAGAAGGGTATCAGAACCTGAAAAGAAAAGAAATTCAAGTAAAAAAATACAAAGAGAAGTATATACTGCTGCAGAATTGGAAGCTGATCGTGCAAAGGCTTTTGATGCTAAATATATGTTGATTATATTATCAATGGTAGCAGTTATGGCAGCAGCAAGTATAGGTATGCTGCTTTTACAGCAAAAAGTTGTTGAGAAAAAAGCATCAATTGAGACTTTGCAGAGTGATATAAGAAATCAGCAGACTGATAATAAGCAAGCTGAAAACTCACTTGAGAATATGTATACAATGGAAGAGATTTATCAGAAAGCAACAAATGAATTAGGAATGGTATATGCACGTGACGGACAGGTGAAATATTACCAGATTAATCAGGATGACTATGTAAAGCAGTATAAAGATGTTTCGTCATCAACAAATTAAATGTGTTTTTTCGGAAATTATAAAAGTAAAGTGCAGATTTGTGGAAACAATCTGCACTTTTATTTATAATATGGTGTAGAATGAATGCTGGCAAATTAAGAGTAAAAAAATTTTGACAAGGAAATAAAATGGAAAAGAATGTTAATAAAAAAATTGAAAAGAGAATAAGAAAACGTCTTAGAGTCGGATTTGTAATTATAGTTGTATTATTTACTGCTTTGTCTGCGCGTTTAGCTTATTTAAGTCTTGTAAAAAATGATGAATCGGTAGAAAAACTTCAGGAACAGAAAAAAAAGCAATATTCAAGTACTGATATAAAGGCGCAGCGCGGATATATATATGACAGAAATGGGACAATACTTGCATCAAGCGAAAAAATATACAATATATTAATTGAACCAATTAATATATACTCAAAGTCAGAAAATAATATAAGCAGAGATGATGCAGATGAAATTCAGAAAGAAACATTAGATGCATTAAAGGAATATTTTGGAATTTCTCCAGATTTTCTGCTTGCAGAAATGAAAAAACAACCTAATTCATATTATTATGTTATTGAAAAAGAAGGTTTAAAAGACTCAGATACCAACAGACTGGTTGAAGTTTCTTATGATAAAGTGAAAGAATTCCAGAATGATAAAACATATACAACAGCAGAAAAGGAAGATAAGAATACAACTGCTGCTGAAAAGAAAGCAGAGAAAGAGAAAGCCGAAAAATTATCAAAGGTTCGCGGCATAAGTTTTATAGATAATTATAAACGTGATTATCCTAATGGAGAACTTGCCTGTCATGTTATAGGATTTTATGGAAGTGAGAATTCAATGCAGGGACTTGAAAGTAGTTATAATGACGTACTTTCGGGGGAAAATGGAAGAAGTTATACAATAAGGACAGAAGATAATCGTGAAGTTAGAAAAATAGAACCTGCAGTTGATGGCGATAGTATTGTAACTACAATTGACTCAGAAATACAAAGAATTGTGCAGACAAAATGTGAAGAATTTGAAAAACAGCAGATGCAGGCAAATAATATTTCGGTATTAGTCATGAACCCACAGAACGGAGAGGTTTTGGCTCTTTATAATTCACATCAGTATGATCCAAACAATCCATATGAATTAAGTAAAACTAAATTTTATTATGAGCAGAAAAATGAAACAGCAGATTCGAAGAAAAGTTATAAATCATTTGAAATTTCAGATGAAGAATATGCTTCAGTAACAGACGCCAGTCCCTCAGATGCTGCTTCAAAGAAGGAATTGGAAACATATAAAAATAATGCTCTTGCAGCACTATGGTCAGATTCTGCTGTAAAAAGTACATATGAACCTGGTTCAACATATAAGACATTCACTGTTGCCGGAGCTCTTGATAAAGGAGTTACAACTCCGGATGAAAAATTTTTATGTGATGGAGGACAGCAGATAGGTGATTTTTATATCAGGTGTCATCAGCATTCTGGGCATGGACTAATTACGGTTGCACAGGGAATTGAATATTCATGTAACGATGTTCTTATGCAGATAGCGGCAAAGGAAGGGAGAACAACATTTGCTGAGTATCAGAGCCTTTTTGGATTCGGGCATAAAACAAACATTGATTTACCGGATGAACCATCAGAAACAGAACTCAGCAATCAGGTTTATGACGATAAAAATAAGAAATTGAATGAAGTAGAACTTGCCACATCATCATTTGGACAAGGCGTAAATGTAACTATGATTCAATTGGGTGCTGCATTTTGCTCAGCAATAAATGGAGGATTTTATTATCAGCCACATGTTGTAAAACAGGTATTGGACAGCGAAGGGAATCTTGTGAAAAATTATGATAAAATTCTTGTGCGAAGGCCTATTTCAACCAATACTTCTATTGAATTAAGGTCAATGCTCAAGGATGTTATAACAGGCGGTACAGGAAAAAAGGCTGCAGTTCCGGGATATTCCATAGGAGGAAAATCTGGAACTGCCGAAAAACAGCCACGTGGTACTAATAAATATGTTCTTTCTTTTATAGGTTTTTCACCAGTAGATGATCCGCAGGTTGTTCTTTATTGCGTGGTAGATGAACCGCATGTAGATGATCCGTCATCATCAGCAGCAGGTACGTTGCTTTTTAATAAGATTGCAACTGAACTTCTTCCGTATATGAACATTGACAAAACAGGTAATGATGCAGAAGTTGAAGCAAATACAACAGGAGATGAAATTGCAACTTCTGTATTTGATGGGGCATCTCCAGGAAGTACAGGAAGTACAGGAAGTACAGGAAGTACAGGAAGTACAACTCCTGCTGCAGCAAATTAAAATGAAAATTTCGATTTTAAGAATAATTATATGTGAGGTATATTGTTATAAAATATAAAAAATTTCATAGTTCAGAAGAAATACTTTAACATTTTATTGCAAATATTATTGCGAAATATAAATATAAAACATGAGGTACAGTTATGAAAATCATTGATTCTTTTGCAGTATCAGTAATTGCAGCATTCATCATTACAGCTATTCTCGGACATTTTTTTATTCCAGCAATGAGAAAGAAAAAAATCGGGCAGCATGAAAGAGAAGAAGGACTTGCATCACACAAAAAGAAAGAAGGAACTCCTACTATGGGAGGAGTTTTCTTTATACCTGTAATCGCAGTAGTTTCATTATTTTTTGCAGGCAAGAATCAAAATATGATTATTGTAATTTTGTTTCTTGTTGGATTCAGTCTTGTTGGATTTCTTGATGATTGGTTGAAAACTGTTAAACATCAATCAGAGGGACTAACTGTTATGCAGAAACTTTTTTGCCAGATTATTGTCATGGCGGCACTTTTATGCTATATGACTTTTGTGGCAAAAATTGGAACAGAAATACGGATTCCATTTATAAATGGAAAATATGAAGTACATGGATGGTATTATGTAATAGTAGCAATTATGATTCTTGGTACGGTAAATGGTGCAAATTTTACCGACGGATTAGATGGTCTCGGAGCATCTGTAGGGGTTGTTATTTCGATATTTTTTACAGTTGCATCAGTTCTTTATAAGACAGGAATTGAACCGTTTACAGGAGCTGTTATAGGCGCACTTCTTGCGTTTTTGATGTATAATATAAATCCGGCAAGAGTATTTATGGGTGATACAGGTTCTCTTGGACTTGGAGGAATTGCAGCAGGAGCATCTCTTGTTACACAAAATCCTTTAATAATAATAATAGTGGCCTGCATTTATCTTGCAGAAGTACTTTCTGTTATGATACAGGTACTGTATTATAAGAAAACAAAAAATGCCGAAGTAAAGAGAGAAATTGCAGATGGAACCATAAAAGGAACTTTGGAAGAGATAAGAAAAGTACCCGGGAAAAGATTTTTTCGCATGTCTCCGATACATCATCATTTTGAAAAAGATAAGCAGGGAAATCCTCCTAAGGAATCTGTAATAAAAATAGGACGTGGTGCATGGGAAGAAGCTGAAGTCACATCCAAATTTACGGTTATGGCTGTTATATTTTGTGTTATTGGAATAATTGCATTGTAATTATAAGTAAATGGAGGATATTATTCTATGAATGGAAGAAAAGTGATTGTTGCCGGAGCTGGTAAAAGCGGTATAGCGTCTGCAGGACTGCTTATCAGAAATGGTGCAGATGTTACGATATATGATGGTAATATAAATATAAATGTACAAGATGTATTAAATAAGTTTTCAAATTCGGATCGTGTGAAAGTTGTAATTGGAGAAATTACGGAACAGTTGATTGAATGGGCAGATTTATTTATCATAAGCCCTGGAATTCCAATAGATGCAGAATTTGTAAATAAAGTAAGGGCACATGGTGTGCCAATATGGGGAGAAATTGAACTTGCTGCATTTTTTAACAAAGGTAAAATAGCGGCAATTACAGGTACAAATGGAAAAACAACAACAACAACACTTGTCGGAGAAATATTCAAAAAATATACTTCTAATGCTCTCGTTGTTGGAAATATTGGACAGCCATTTGCAGAATTTGCAGATAAAACTGATGAAAACACATTAGTTGCAGCGGAAATCAGTTCTTTCCAATTGGAATCAATTCACAAATTTCATCCACATGTTTCTGCTGTTCTTAATCTTACACCAGATCATTTGAACAGACATTATACATTTGATAATTATGCAGATTGTAAATTCAGAATTCAGGAGAACCAGAATAAAGATGATTTTTGTATTTTGAATTATGATGATCCTGAAACATTAAAAAGAGCTGGATATGTAAAGAACGCCAAGACAATTTTCTTCAGTCGTACAGCAGAGTTAAGTGAAGGAGTCTTAATGACAAAAGACGGCTGGATGATTGTAAGGGAAAATGGGGTAGACAAAAAAATTATTCAGACAAGTGAAATACAGATACTCGGAGATCATAATAAGGAAAATGTACTTGCAGCAATAGCAATAACATATTATATGGGAATTCCTGCAGAGGTTATAAGAGATGTTATAAGTAAATTTAAAGGTGTAGAACACAGAATAGAATTTGTAAGAGAACTGAATGATGTCAAGTATTATAATGACTCGAAGGGAACGAATCCAGATGCTGCTATAAAAGCACTCCTTGCAATGGAAGGAATGACATGCCTTATAGGAGGCGGATATGATAAAAAAATACCATTTGATGAATGGGTTGCATGTTTTAAAGGAAGGGTAAGAATACTTGCCCTGATAGGAGACACGGCGGACGAAATCGTCAGATGCTGTAAGAATTATGGTTTTAACGAAATCATTAAATGTGAGAGTCTTGAAGATGCTGTAAATGAATGTGCCAATTATGCAAGACCGGGAGATTCAGTTCTTCTTTCACCTGCATGTGCAAGCTGGGATATGTTTAAAAGCTATGAACAGCGTGGAGAATTATTTAAAGAATATGTCAACAAACTGAAATAGATTTATTACGGAGTCGTATATGTTTGGAGTAAGAAATTTTGAAGAGTTCAAAGAAAAGTATATATACAAACATACAGAATATTTTGACTATCAGATGCTATTTCTGGTTTTATTTCTGTGCGGCTTTGGTATTGTGATGGTTTTTAGCGCCGGATCCTTTGATGCTCGCGTAAATCAGGGGGATATTTTATATTACCTGAAGAAAGAAATGAAACTCATGTTTGTTGGAATTCTGTTTATGGCGATTCTTACAAAAATAAATTATCATTTATATTCATACCTTACTATTGTATTTATGGTATTTATGACGGCAATTCAGGCATATGTTTCATTCAGCGGTGTTGTTGCAAATGGAGCATCACGTTGGGTTACAGTAAGAGGTTCATCATTTCAGCCATCAGAATTTGCAAAGATTGCATTGGTAATGTATATGGCACAGACATGTGTCGCCAGATATAAAAAATTGGAAAATATTAAAGATTTACTGAAAATTCTGATATTTCCTGCAGCTTTAGTTGGCCTGATTGCAATAGAAAACTTAAGTACAGGTATTATATGTGGAGCAATATGCGGATTTATATGGCTGATTGCAACTCCGAATTTTAAAAATCTTCCAATACTTATTTTGATTGTTGTGCTTGCTGTCGGAATTCTTATACCTCTTAAAGGCGGATATCGTTTAAAGAGAATTACTAACTGGGCCGGAAAAACATCAAGTTCAGCAAGCACAGGAGAAGATACAGCAACAGAAGACGAGAACAGGCAGACGAATCAGAGTATATATGCGATTGGAAATGGAGGATTATTTGGAAAAGGCCTTGGACAGGGCGAACAAAAAATGGGGAATGTAGCTCAGATTCAAAATGATATGATATTTGCTGCAATATGTGAGGAACTTGGATTTGTAGGAGGAATTGCAGTAATAATTATATATATAATGTTAATACGAAGAATGCTTTTTATAATAGATGGGGCACCAGATCAGTTTGGAAAATTACTGGTATTTGGAATAATGATACATATAGCACTTCAGGCTATGATAAATATAGCTGTAAGTACAGGATCTATTCCTAATACAGGAGTTACACTTCCGCTTATCAGTGCAGGTGGATCTTCACTTATTGCAACTCTCGGTGAAATGGGAATAGTACTTTCTGTTTCACGACAGATACAGCCTAAAAGTGCGAAAGTACGTAAGGTTCAGATGAAAAATAAAAATGGAAGAAAAGTGAAGGCTGTTAAAGGGGAGGAAACCAGATGAAACGCAGGATTATTTTGATTGGAATCCTTGTGGTGTTTCTTATGCTAATTGGCTATTTATCGACGTTTCACTTAAAGTCAATAGAAGTAAATGGGTGTGTAATGTCTTCGTCGGATGAGGTAAAAGAAAAAATCATGAACAACCTGAAAATTTCAAATACGGTAGTCATGTATATACAGAATAAGATTCATCCGGTAAATGATATTCCGTTTGTTGTCAAATATGATATTAACTATAAAAATAAGAATGATGTAGTTGTTACAGTTTATGAGAAGGCTACGGCGGGATGTATTGAATATATGGAAAAGTATATTTATATAGATAAAGATGGAGTTGTTCTTGAAACATCAGATGACCGTAAGAAAAATGTTCCATATATAGAAGGATTAAAAATAACAAACTGGACACTTGGGAAAAAACTACCGGCGGTAAATAAAGCAAAATTTGGAACAATACTTGAAATTACACAGTTGATAAATAAATATAAAGTTAATATAGATGGGATTGAATTTACAAGATATGGCGAACTTGAACTTCAAAAAGGAGGAGTGACAATAGAACTGGGAGATGGAACAAATCTTCCGTTTCAAATCATGAATCTGGAAAATATACTTGATGAAGTTGATGGAGAAAATGGAGTGCTTGATATGAAAAACTATTCATCTGAAAATCTTGAGATCAGTTTTAAAAAATATGGAGAATAATTATAAATTTAAGATAAAGATATGGTTGCATCTTGATATTTGATTAAAAACCATTTATTATTATACCAAGTGTGTTTATATGATCATGAAATATTTTTTAGGAGGACAAGACCTTGCTTGAAATAAAATCAAATGATGAAAAGTCACCAGCAAGAATTTTGGTTATAGGTGTGGGCGGAGCTGGAAATAATGCAGTGAATCGCATGATTGATGAAAATGTGGAAGGTGTTGAGCTTATTGCAATAAATACAGATAAGCAGGCACTTTCACTTAGCCGAGCAACAACAAAAATTCAAATAGGCGAGAAACTCACAAAGGGGTTGGGAGCAGGTGCCAAGCCAGAAATTGGTGCGAATGCAGTAGAAGAAAACAGAGAAGAGATTAATGATATTATAAAGGATGCCAACATGGTATTTGTTACATGTGGTATGGGTGGCGGAACCGGAACCGGTGCTGCTCCTATTGTTGCTGAAATAGCAAGAAATCTTGGAATACTTACGGTAGGTGTTGTAACTAAGCCTTTCTCTTTTGAAGGAAGACCAAGGATGAACAACGCAATAAAGGGAATAGCAAAGCTTCGTGAAAATGTTGACACATTGATTGTGATTCCGAATGATAAACTTCTTCAGATATGTGATAAACGTACAAGCATTCCAGATGCACTTAAGAAAGCAGATGAAGTTCTTCAGCAGGGTGTGCAGGGAGTAACAGATCTTATAAACAAACCAGGACTTATTAATCTTGACTTTGCAGATATTCAGACAGTTATGAGAGATAAGGGTATAGCTCATATTGGAATAGGTAAGGCAAACGGTGATAATAAAGCAGTTGATGCAATTAAGCAAGCTATGGATTCACCACTTCTTGAGACAACTGTAAATGGTGCATCTGATATAATTGTAAACTTCTCTGGTAATGTTGGAATTGTTGAAGCATATGATGCAATTACATATCTTACTGAAGTAGCTGGAGAAAATGCAAATATTATTTTTGGTACTGTTGATAATGATGTTACAGGTGATGATGTAAGTATTACAATTATTGCAACAGGACTGGAAGAAGCTGATAAAGCTGTCAAGGATGCGGCTGATAAGATTGGTGTGCCTGGAAGTGCTAAAACATCAACAGTTAAAACTCCGGTAAAGGCAAATGCTGATTATTCAGAAACTCCAGTAATGAAAAAAACCGGATTTACTTCTCCTAGGAAAGCTGAATCTGAAAATTCAGCTGTAAATACTGATTTAAATACAGTAAAAGCAACATCAAAGCCAGTGTCTGTATCAGAAAATACAGCTAATCCGACTCGTTCAGCACAACAAAGTATAAAAATTCCTGATTTTTTAAAAAGGGGATAGACAAAAAGTAAAAAGAGGTTTACAATGCCTCTAGTTTCATAAAGGAAGTCGATGCCGACAGAAAAAGTAGTGTCTTTTTCTGTCGGTTTTTTTGTTTCCTGAATGAAAAAGAGCAAAGTGAGAAAATGTTTCAAATATAAAATGATGAGATGTTTACAGTGTGACTTAACAAAGTTAAGAAATTTGCCAAAATTAACTTGTTGTCTTTTTGCAATACTTGATTTATTTTATATCTGGGATATGTAAAAGAAAGGAAGAAGAATATGTCAAACTTGAATGTACCAGAACTATTTGGATCTTACACATTTAATGATGCAGTTATGAAGGAAAGGCTTCCCAAAGCGGTTTATAAGTCACTTAGGGAAACAATTGATGAGGGAAAAGCATTGGATCTTTCAATTGCAGATGATGTTGCTGCAGCAATGAAGGATTGGGCAATTTCTCTCGGAGCAACTCATTATACACATTGGTTTCAGCCGCTTACAAATATAACAGCAGAAAAACATGATTCTTTCATTAATGAAACACATGATGGCAAGGTATTGATGGAACTTTCTGGTAAGGAACTTCTGAGAGCTGAGCCAGATGCTTCTTCATTTCCATCTGGTGGACTCCGTTCAACAGCGGCAGCCAGAGGATACACAGCATGGGATTGCACTTCTCCGGCATTTGTAAAGGATACTCCGGATGGAACAAAGGTTCTTTGTGTTCCAACAGCATTTACATCATATACTGGTGAATCACTTGATAACAAAACTCCGTTACTTCGTTCTCAGGACGCAATAGATAAGCAGGCAAGACGTGTGCTTGCTTTATTTGGAAAAATGCCAAAGAGAGTCGGATCTTCAGTAGGACCTGAGCAGGAATATTTTGTAGTAGATAAGAAGGCGTATGAACAGAGAGAAGACCTTGAGCTTACCGGACGCACTCTTTTTGGAGCTCCTGCACCTAAAGGACAGGAACTGGATGACAATTATTTTGCATCTATAAAAGATCGTATATTGATTTTTATGAATGATCTTAATGATGAACTTTGGAAATATGGTATTCTGGCAAAGACACAGCATAATGAAGTTGCACCAGGACAGTGTGAACTTGCAGTGATTTATAATGATACAAACACGGCAACAGATAATAACCAGCTTGTAATGGAAATAATGAAGAAAGTTGCAGATCGACATGATCTTGAAGTACTTCTTCATGAAAAACCGTTTGCAGGAATAAATGGTTCAGGAAAACATAATAACTGGTCAGTTGCAACATCTGATGGTGAAAATCTGATGGATCCTACAGATTCACCTGAAACAAATTTACAGTTTCAGGTATTTCTGTCTGCTGTAGTTGCTGCAGTTGATAATAATGCGGAGCTTCTTCGTGCATCGGCATCTTCAGTTGGAAATGATCACAGACTTGGGGCAAATGAGGCTCCTCCGGCAATAATTTCAATTTATCTTGGTGAACAGCTTGGATCAATGGTAGAACAGATTATAGCTAAGGGAACAGCAAAGCCTAAGACAAAGATCAATTCTTACGAACCAGGGGTTTCAACTCTTCCTCGCTTTAAGATGGATTCTACAGATCGTAATCGTACATCGCCATTTGCGTTCACCGGAAATAAGTTTGAGTTCCGTATGGTTGGCTCAACACAGCCATGTTCACAGCCATGTACAGTTATCAATACAATTGTGGCAGATGAACTTTCAAAGGCAGCTGACAGACTTGAAAAGACGAAAAATGTAGAACGTGCCGCAAAGGTATATGTCAGAAAGACTTTAACAGAACATCAGAAAGTAGTATTCAATGGAAATGGTTATTCTGATGAATGGGTTAAAGAAGCTGAACATAGGGGACTTCCTAATATAAAATGTATGGTAGATGCGGTTCAGTATTATACATCAGACAGGACTATTTCACTTATGAAGAGAATGAAGGTTATGTCTGAGGTTGAATTGAGAGCAAGAGCATCTGTTTTATATGAAATTTATGCAAAGAGTATCAATATTGAAGCAAGAGTTATGGTTGATATGGCTCAGAGACAGATACTCCCTGCTGTAATGAAATATGAAGGAGCTATTGCTAAAGAAGCTGATGACATAGCTGCAGCAGGTACAGAACCTAATGTTCATAAGAAGATTATTGCTACAATTTCAAAGGAAGTTTCAGCACTTGAAGATGCAACTGAAGAATTGAAAAAGCGTATTGAAAGTGCAAAGAAGTATGAAGGTGATGAGGAAAAGTGGGCAAGATACTATCATGATGAAGTATTTAATTATTTTAATTCAGTAAGAAAACCTGCTGACGAACTTGAGGGGATTGTTGCTAAGAATTCCTGGCCAATTCCTACATATCAGGAACTTTTATTTGAACTGTAATAATGCAGACAGTAATAAATGGCAGCTTCTATATTTAATATAATGCTATGCAGCAGTATGATTCAGAATTTTGATTAATAAACGGAAGGGTATATTCCAGATTTGGGATATACCTTTTTTGAATGCATAAATATAATATAAATAGAAAGGAAGAAACAGCATTTAATTTATAACAATATTTAAATATGTTTGTACAAATCAACACTTGCTTTTTATGATTGAAAAAAAGTGTTATACTGATCCGAGATTGTATGGTCAGACTGGTTAAAGCTTTTTACGTTTGGGATATGATACAGTTTTTGACAGTAAAAATGTAATTGGATAAAAAAATTCTGATTTATAAAAATACAGAGTGTGAATATTAGATTCATTTGTCTGATATTTTATTATGTTTTAATGGAGAATGATATGCTGGTAAGCGTGGTCATACCGTGTTTTGATGCGAATAAAACAATTGAAGATACATTGAATTCTGTTTTTCAAAGCACATTTAAAGATTTTGAAGTGATTCTTATAAATGTAGCGGGTACACTAGATGAGGCAATTTTAGAACGATGGAAAACAGAAAAATGTTCGGGAAAATTAAGGGTTTACAGAACAAAAACTGTTAAGGGACCAGCGGAAAATCGGAATTTTGCGATAAAGGTAGCAAAGGGAAAGTATATAGCTTTCTTGGATGCAGATGATTTATGGGCAGAAGATAAACTTTACAGACAATTGAAGGTAATGAATAACTGCACAATAAAAGGAAGACATCCGTCAATTTGCTTTACAGGCAGGAAATTAATTGATGAAAATGGGAATGATCTTAATCATTATATAGGTTGTGATAAAATAATAAGATATCAGAATCTTTTGAAAACAAATCAGATTAACTGTTCATCAGTAATTTTGCTTCGCGAAGATGCACTTAAGCATAAGTTCCCGGATGGAAATTTTCATGAAGATTATGTAGTATGGCTGTCAGTTTTGAAAGAAAATCCGCATAATTATGCAGTTGGTATTGATGAACCTCTTTTGATTTATCGTATGCAGAATAACAGCAGATCAGGACATAAATTGAAGTCTGCACTTATGACCGAACGGGTATACAGGTATATGAAAATTCCTTTTTTTGTAAGAATCGTCTGTATGATAACATATTTATGTGCAGGAGTTTTGAAATATTCCGGAAGTAAAAATATTATTTTATAAGCAGGAGAAAATATGGAATATAAAAGTACAGCAATCCTTCTATTGGAAGAATTGCGTGAAAAGATAGAAAATGCATCCACAACAGCTTTTTCGTCAGAGAAAGCTGTTGTGGATAAAAATGATACTGTTCAATTAATTGATAATGTACTTGAAGCAGTAGAGAAAGAACTTCGTGAGTATCACGAGATTACTGACAGACGTACATCAATAATTAGCAAGGCTAAAAATGATGCAGAAGAAATAATGTATCAGGCAGAGAAAAATGCAAGCAGGATAAGAGTCTCAAAACGTCGTGATGGTGAGTTACAGGCATTCAGGGAGTCTGAGCTTTCTACTGATGAGAAAAAAAATTTAAGAGCAGCAGGAGATATTTATGCAGCATCGCTAATTTATACAGATGAAATGCTGACAGAGGTTGATCATCTTGTGAACGATTCTCTTCATAAAATTGAATTAGAATATGAGCGTATGGAAAAAACATTAAAAGAAAAAGTTAACGAAATTTCTCAAAATAAAGCAGAATTGATTGGAAATCTGGATGAGCTTACACAACAGGACAGATATGGTCAAATACTTGAACTTTCAGATTTGCTTGCAAATGAGCTCTATGATGAAAGAGAAAAAGTTAAGGCACGAGAAAAAGAAGAAAAAATGCAGATGAGATTAAATCTTGAAAAATCTGATGAAAAAGAAAAGATGAGAAGCGATGTAAAGATTCGTGAAAAGGAAGAAACACCTATAAAAGAGGATCGCACAGAGGTAAAGATTAATCCCGATCCTACCCCCGAATTGAGTATACCGGTAATGGACCGAACATCTGAGAAAAATGGAAATATACATTCAAAAACAAAAAAAGAAGGCAGATAATATAAATGGATTATGAAGATGAAACAAAATTAAAACCATATTACAGAAAAATCAATTATTATGAAACTGACCAAATGCATGTTGTACATCATTCAAATTATGCACGATTTCTTGAAGAAGCAAGACTTTATATGATGAATGAGGCTGGAATCAATTATGAAAAACTGGAGAATCTTGGTATAATTATTCCTGTACTTGAACTGCATGATTATTATATAGAAGCACTGCACTATGATGATGAAATAGAGATAGATACATATATAAAAAAGGTCACAGCAGTCAGATTTACAGTTGAATATAAAATATATCGTATGCCTGAAAAAAAATTGGTACACAAAGCGTCTACAGCACATGCATTTTTAGATAATGAATTTAAACCAATGAATTTAAAGAAAAACTTCCCGGAAGTTTTTCAGAAAATGAAAGAACTTATTATTCATACCGACGGTGACAGAGATGATAAATAATCGTTTTAATAAAGATAAAATAGAATTTTCGTG
>CALMUC010000074.1 GCA_937872845.1 uncultured Lachnospiraceae bacterium
TTATAGTTATAGTATTTTGTATCTACATCAAATGAGACTGTCTTAATAGACTCTTTTGCAAAGCCCAGTTTCTCCAGCTCATTTTTCAAATATTCTGTATTCTCTGAAGATTCTTTAAATGTTTCCTCGTAATTTTTCAATACCTTTTCCAGTTTCATAGTAATACGTGTCATATCCGGTTTTACACTTAATATTCCTTTTCCTGTCACCCTGATTGTTCTTTCCATCGTTTATTCTCCCTTCTCAACATGTATCTTCATACTGAATAACTCTTAATTATTTTATATATTATGATATGTATGTTCAATGTCAAAATGCTTTCTCTGCAAACAAAACCACTTTGGGTCTTTTGCATTTATATACTATTATTTTTTCTTGACAAAACATACTTTGTGATTATGTAATTTATCCATATTATTTTGGCACCTCACGGTGTCGTAAGAGACTCGGAAATAGAGCTTGAAATTCGATCATTTCTCAAAAAACGAATTTCACTTTTATGAGTATAGTTTATTTTATACAGACTATACTCATATTTTTTTATCCACAAAATGCATATTCTCATCCGTCATCTCATTATCACGTTTTAATTCATCTCTATTCATTTTAAATTTCATAATTTTTTCATTGCTATATTTGTCTGATTTTATGCTAACAAATTAACTTTACATATGGCTTTTATAATAAGCCATATGACCAATAGCCAAATTATGGCAACCGGAATTGCATAGTACCATTTTTTAATTTTGCCATTTTGCCACTGCTCTTTTGCGTTTTTTCTACTCTGTTCCAGGATTTCTTTCGGAATGAGTTTGATTGTCAAAGTGATAAGCGCAGGCACAATAATTACATCATCCAAGTATCCCAAAACAGGAATAAAATCCGGTATCAAATCAATCGGAGACAGTATGTACACCACTGCTATTCCACCCACCAGCTTTGCCAAAAATGGAGTATTTTTATTTTTAATGGCAATGAAAATTATGGGGATTTCCGCCATTAACTGTTTTGCACGTTCTTTTAATTTCATCAAAATCTCCCGTCAATTGTGAACAGTGCGATATAAATCCTGATTGTTTTTTTAGATTGAATTTCATTATAAAACATAATTTTTTACAAGTATATGCTGTTTTATGTAATACAATATATATTAACATTTTGTTGCATAGTGATTTCTCCATAAAAAAGTCAGGCTGCCATATGGCAGCCTGACCGGGATCAAATTTCATTATTTTACTTTTTCATTTTTTCGTTTCATTCCAGCAACAATCCCAAATATTGATGCTGCCAGCAATACCGCAAATTCTATACTTATCTTATTAAAAAGTACTAAAGTACCTGTATTAAATGTAAGTATTGTCAGAATTATTCCGGCAATAGCGATTACTGTGTTCAAAATCTTGTTGAGAATGCTGTTTTTCCTTCTTAGCAAACTGTAAATTGCCAATACAATCAACAGTACCAATGCCAGAATATTGAACAAAGCCATATTACCGCTATTTTCTGTATTGTTTGTATTTTTCTTTATTGTACCGATATTTTTACTGCTGTTTTTATCAACATTTTTAACACCTTTGTTATCTGTATTCTTCGCATTTTTCTTAATCGCATCTTTATCTCCAGTGTTATTGTTGTCTGCTTTATCATTCGATTTCGATATTTTATCACGAGAATCATTTTGAGTATCCGCTGCAGCAATATTATTATCAGCTTTTTTCTTTATGTTATTCTTATAAGTACTTGAATCATCCTTTATTACTTCAAGTGATCCACTTACATAACTTATGTTATAACATGAAGTCACATCTTCACCATTACTGCTGAGGATTACTGCATCGCTGATAGAATTATCTGATGTTCCAGCATTCACTTGACTTCCGCTTATCCTGATGCTGGTAATTTTATCTCCCTCTGCCAGTGATCCTGATGATACCTTATATCCTCCCTCTGTCAGAGCAGTGCTATTATATTTCATACTTCCACTATCTGCTGTCAAAATAAGATTTCTCTTCGTAATAGTCATTTCTACAGTTGCATCAGCCGCATAACAATTATCGGTTTCTGCCGTGCTGATATGGACTTTGTAGTTTCCGACTTTAATCTGATCATTATCTGTACAATCAACAGTACCGTCTCCATTTGTCGTTGCAACTATTTTGTGTGACTTGCCATCATACACAAAACTTTCCGGAACAGCACTTATTGTTGGCTGCATTTTATCTATCTTTACAACGAAATCTCCTTCCTTTGCTTTATAGTTTGGTCTTGTAATATAATAGTAAACCTTGTAGATACCTGCCACTTTAAATTTTAGAACGTTCTGGCTGGCTGTTAAATAATTATTCTCCTTCAGTGGTTCAGTTGAATAATAAACCACAGTATCATCTGATGTTTTAACAACCTGTCCTGAATGTTCACTTCCATCATATGTTCCAGCAAAATCATTCACCTTGTATTCAGCCTCTGCAGCTATAATACAGAATTTCTTTGTTATGGTTCCTGTAAAGTTACCAATTCCCATGATAGTAACAGTTGCCGTCCCCACAGCTTTGTTATCCTCATATGAAAGCTTATAGTCTTTCCCTTCAACGAGTGTTCTATTTTCACCCGCAAGTCCGGCACATGTTATTTCCAATTTTGGTTCACATCCTGCAACTTGATAAATCTGATCTGCAATATCTGATACCGAAATATAACTTTCAGCTGTGCCACTGCCAATGCTCTTGGCTGCAATTATAAATGTCTTCACAATGCTTCCGCTGTAGTTACCTTTACCAGTGATTGTCATTGCTGCGGTTCCGACTTTCGTATTATCTGTATAAGATACCGTATAGTCTGTTCCGGCTTTCAATGTATCATCTGTAAGTAAGCTGTATTTTACTGTCGGTGCAGGAGTGAATGCCGAGCCATTAAATATCTTGTCGTCAAGATCAGCTGTTGCTGTAATATCTGCTGACGTTTTCTCACTTCCATCTCCGATTGCTTTTGCACTGATAGTTACAGTTTTACTTCCTTCTGCTGCATCATAATTGTCAGCTACAATATAGTAGTAAACCTTATATGTGCCTACATTTGTATATGCTGGATTTGTCTTACTTCCAGATGCACTGTAATTTTCGGCTGTCAGTTTTGATGTCGAATAATATACCACTGCAGTACTTGATGGTGCATTTGCACTTACATTTATACTGTGTGAAGCCCCATCATATATTCCGCTATAGTCATTTGCAGTAACTTCCATTTCAGCATTAACAATCTTGAATG